>OU461276.1:3857500-4132137 GCA_911810475.1 Candidatus Celerinatantimonas neptuna | reverse complement strand
AAGCCTTTTAAAACTTCAGCCTAAATTGTTCAGCCATGGTACCTAAGTTGTACATGATATTGCGGTTGCGTGATTGCTGATGGGCATCAGGGCGCAGAATGGCCATTAAGAGATAGTTCATCGGGTTGGATGTCCCCTGGCAGTAAACAAGATGATGATCACTGGTTTTATTATATTGTTCTGTTTTGGGTTTCCAGGGGGTCTCTTGTGACGCCAAATGGATATGCTTAACTTCTTCGATTTTCAGTATATTGAGTGTGTTGAGATGGTCATAGAATACATCACGGCCAAATGTGGCAGGGAGTAGATGACTTCCTTTATATAACCGAAAATCATTCACCAATTGATTGAGTTCGTCAGCTTGCATGCTTTGAATGAGTATTTTGGATTTAAAAATTCTCAACTCACTCACTAAACTCACCGAGTTCATTTAGTGATGCGTTTGCTAGTAAATTGGCATTTGTTTTGGCGATTGTATTAAGGCGGTCTTGGCTGAGGCTGAATTGCCCCGACTGTGCTTCTAATAGCGTTATCATCTGCTCAAACATCTCTTTACTGACCATGTAACCGGCTGTTTTGTTGTTTGACAATACGGCAACGGGTTCTTCAATAAAGAACTGGGTTGGGTTTTTGCGCATTTCTGTGACCGAAACTGTTTTTCGGGCAAAGATAGATTGAACAGCCATAACTACCTCCATACATTATTATGTACATTATTGTGTATTTTTTATAAAACAGCAATGATTTTTGTTCACAAATTGAACGGATGCTGGGGTGAATAGTCAGGCTGGCCGGGAGGGATGTTTGGTGTCTCTATAGTCAAATATTATCATTAATCCCATTATTTTGTTGTCAAATAGTGACTATCAGATTCGTTACAAGTATTATAATTACATTGAAGTCAGTTTCGTATGGAATAAAGCGATAACTATGGATGTTGGGAGTTCACTAACATCTGTTTCAGCAGGAGTAATTATGAAATCATTCAAAAAAATTGTTTCATCGTTGGTAAACCCCGATGAGGTAATGGATTTGTTTGTATCAAAAAGATGGGATACTGCATCAAACCCTGCAGAAAAAGACTTGGATGATGATATTGAGCAGTATTATTTTGATAGAAGCGGTGCTTTCAAAATTAATATTAATAATAAACACGTTCGTGACTCATTTAAAAATAATGTTGAATTACTAAAAAGTAAGTAGAAAGGCTGTAAATCTATGGGTGCAGCATTAATTGTTGTTGTGTTGATGCTCGGTTATAAGTACATTGATAGTCATCTTCCTTCAAAATTTCATTTTAAAAAATCTTCTGGTTGGAATTCTTATTTTCAAGTTGCCCTTAAAGGGTCTTATTATGTTGCCATATCATTTTTATGTCTTCTTGTAATATGGTGTTTTCTTTTTTTGTTCATGGAAACACTCAATGTTGTACCGATTTTATTTCATGAAAATACGCATAAATTTACATTCGCGTTTGATATTCTGAATTGGAAACTTGCAGGGTTTAGTTTTCCATTTATAGCAATTATTATAGTTGCTGGGGTTGCTAGCTTTGGCCAGTCACAAGAGGAAGAAAGAAAGTTAAAAAATCCGAAAACCCGCCTTCAAATCTTTAAAGAAGTTGCTAAAACAAGCCCGGTAGAAGATGTTCTTCTAGAGTCCATCAAAAGCGGTGCTAATTTGCTTGTTTCTATTACACTTTTATCAAGAAAAGTTTATATTGGCATGGTGTTAGAAACAAGATTAGAACAATTAGATACAGATATGATTGTTATCATTCCTTTTTTAAGTGGCTATAGAGATAAAGATACCTTGTCTTTAATTATTGATGTTAATTATGCAGATCATTATGACTCTCAACATATTGATTTCGATTCATCACCTTTTTCTTTGATGCATTACCGCAGAGTGTTATCTCGAGATCAGATTGAATCTGTTTCTCTATTCAATTCAAATATTTATAATACATTCAAACAGAATGACATAAATTAAGGTCCCATTCTATATGATTTTTAGAGGTCTATGATGGCACTAGCATTAGATGATATTGTAGAAAAGCTCGTTCGTACGTTACTTGCTGGGGAGAGATTACGTACACATATACGACAAATGCAATTCAAAAAAAAGTATAAATATGATAAATTTTTTCATATTTTATATGTGTTAATTGCTGTTTTATACATTTTTTCTGGTATTTCTATTTATATTTGGGGAAAAAGTACAATGACTACTGTCATTGGCTACATAGGTCTTTCCCTGACAGGAATAGGGCTAATATTATATTTTATGATAAATCTTATAATTGATAGAAAAGATATATATGATGTTCTTAGTCGTAAAAAAGTTTCTTTATTTAGGAAAATTGATATCAATTACCGAATTGATAAACTGATTGTTTCTCATTTGGTTAAATATCCTGTTCAAGATCTAATTGCATTGAGAGAAACGCTTCAGTCAAATAAAAATTCTCTGGAAAATGGAATAGCAATTATGATTGGGAAAATCACCAATGTAGGTGTATTTCCAGGTATTATGTCTTTTTGTCTTGGATATGTTAGCCTGTTGCATTATTTTTATGCTAAATGGATCTTCCCTTTTGCGTTGTTGATAGGCGTTATCTATTTAGTTTCTGCTTTTATCTCACTATCTGTTTTAGATATCGAAAAACAAAAAAGTCTAGTAAATATGGCACTGGCTGACCGGGCGCAATATAGTATTTGATGTTTTTGTCACTTGATATTTGACAATCACTCAATTTTGGGGCAGTCTAAAGAAAATGCAAAACCTCGCTTAACCGCGGGGTTTTTTCGTTTCTAGTCCTTAATTTTCGTCCTTAAACACTTTCTTTGCCGCCTTTGGGCGGCTTCTTTGTATTTGAATTCCGTCTATGAAAGAGCAACTGTTTAGCAAAATCGCCTATTTATGGGCGGTTGCCACGGGGCTATTTGGCTCCATTGATTTAAATAAAGCCGCTGTGTTAGTCGGCATTCTCGCCACGATTTTTACGGCGGGTGTGAATTTCTATTACCGGCGAAAGACGTTTGAATTGCAAGAAGATGAGGCTGAGCGCGATGAGTAAAAAGCTCGCCGGGGCGGGCTGTGCCATTGTTGCGGTGCTTGGGTTTATGAGTCAAACCGGTATGGATGCTGATTTAAAAACCAGTTCGAAAGGGTTGGCCTTTATTGCCGGGCAAGAACAATGCCGGTTAAAGCCGTATCAATGCAGTGCGCATGTGTGGACTAATGGTATTGGTCATGCGCATGTGTCGTCGAGCCGAACGGTGCATTTACGGCAGGTTGCCCGGTGGTTTCAGCATGATATTCACCACGGCGAAACGGTGGTGAATGCTCAGGTGACGTTACCACCAGGGCCAGTGTTTGATATGGCTGTCGATTTTGTATTTAACCTTGGCGTGGGCAATTTTGAGCATTCAACGTATCTCAAACGGTTAAAAGCCGGGGATTTTTCGGCGGCGTGTAATGAGTTGTTGCGCTGGGTGTATGTGAATCACCGGGATTGTCGTATTAAAGCGAATCATTGCTATGGCATTGTTAAGCGCCGTCAGCGTGAGCGGGAGGTGTGCTTGCATGGGTATCACTAAAGTGGGCTTGATTGTACGTTTGCTTGCAATGATGTTGGCTTGTTGTGTGGTGGGGTATTTCAAGTTTGAAAATCATCGTTTAAGTCGTGATTTACTGGCTGTGAATCAGCAATTAGGCGGTGCGAATCAACGTGAAACTCAGCTTTTAAATCGGAATGCGGCTATGAAATCGACAGTGCATCAGCTTAAACAAGCGGCGCATCAAGCGCGGCTGGCGACGATGCAGGTCGATCAGGTGCGCCAGCATTGGCAACGTATCGCGCAACGGGCGAAGGCCCAAATTCATAAGGCGCTGGCTCATGAAAATTGTGCTCATCAGTTTATTCCTCATGCTTCTGAGTGGTTGTATTACTCGCACTCAAACCAAGTTAGTTACTCAGTATCACACTGAATTTATGAAACCTCCGGCGGCATTTTTGTTGCCGTGTGCTCAACCTTTTTATCGTCCTCCTCTCACGTATGGTGAGGCGGTGATTCGTGATCCTTTATGGCTCTCAGCCTTTTCACAATGTGCGTTCAAAGTGGATGCGTTGCGGGTGTGTTATTTGTCGTCAGACACACCGGAGGCATTCGAAGCCTGTTTAACCCGTTTTGGGGCAGCAAACTCTATCCAATCTGGCGAGTCGTCTCGCGTTAACCGTTTGGCTGCCCCTCCTTTTGTGAAGTGACCCGCCGGGGCTGTGCCTCCCCGTACACTGCGTTAGTGATGACCGTGACTCCTTAACACGTGAGCGCGCAGCCGTATTCAAAAAGGTATGTGCCAATCCAAGACATGTCGGAAACGTCAGCCGATGGCTGTAAGGGCGTGACGGCTGGAGAGACAGCTTATGTTGAGAATGTTATGAACAATGCAAAACGTCTGTGGAATTTATCGGAGTTAGAGGCGTTTGGATTAAACCGCGCCACGATTCGTAAGCGTTTGAAGGCTGCCGGTATTGAGGCGGTAGCAACGGGCCCCAAAAATGCGCCTCTTTATGATTTGGTTCAGGTTGCGCCGTGGATTTGTCAGCGCCCACAAAAACAAACGGATGCGCCCGATTTGATGGGTTTTAAAACAGCGGCTGAGCTTCGCGCCTATATGCAATCGGAACGTGAGAAGGTGTCGTTAGCAAAGGATACCCAAGAGTTAATTGGCCGCAGTGATTTCGAATTAGAGATGGCCACGAGTATTGCGGGGATTAAGGGCTTTGCAGATAACGTGATTACCCGAATTGAATCAACGATCCCTAATGCGTCGCCAAGGCAGTTAGAGGCACTAGAAGCGTTGTTGCGACTGGATTTAGAAGGTGTGAGCGAAACGATGGTGGAATGATGAAAAAGTCTAATGACCCAAGGCGTGAATTTCATTTTGACCCACGATTGGTGAAGTTTGCAGATGCTGCCGAAATTCGGCGCAGTTTGGCTTATTTGTGTAAGCCTTCGTATTTAACGGTGAGTGAAGCGGCTGATCAGCATTTATGGATCTCTAATGGCACGGATGTGACGAAATTCATGAGCTGTCAAACGCCGTACATGCGCGAGCCAATGGATGCGCTGGCGCGGCGTATTTATGAGGCGGTGATTGTGGTTGGCCCGGCGCGAAGTGGTAAAACCAAGGCGATGGTCGAAGGTTGGCTGCATTATGCGATCACTGAGAAGCCGGGTGATATGTTGCTGATTTACAGCACGAAGACGAAAGCTGTGGATATGAGCAAGATTGATTTGGAGCGTTGCTTTGCGAAGACCAAGACGATTGCGAAGTTGCGCAGCCATAAAAAAGCGAATGACAACATTACTTCTAAGCTTTTTTTAAATGGCATGCATTTGAAATTGGATAGTGCGACTGAAACCAGTTTATCAGCTTCGACTTATCGTTATGCCGGGTGTACCGATTATGACCGTAGTGATGATTCTGTGGGGGAGGAAGGGAACAAGTTTCAGTTGATGTTAAAGCGTGTGCAGAACGCGAAAAGCAGCGGCATGGCGATGGCGGAGAGTTCGCCGGGGCGTGTTGTGCGTCAACCGAAGCCTGATGATCAGTTGGCTCTCCATGAGGCGCAGCCCTGCGGTGGCATTATGCAGTTGTATAACCAAGGCGATCGACGGCGCTTTTATTGGCGATGCCCGGATTGTGCTGCTTGGTTTATCCCGGGTCTTGAAACGTTGGATTGGGATGACCTGGAGGATCCATTAGCTGCATCAAGAACCGCGCGGGTGAAGTGCCCTCGTTGTGAACATGTGATCCATGAAGATGAAAAATATGATTTAAATCTTGATGGCCGTTGGTTTCGTGAAGGTGCGATTGACCAATACGGCTATGAAGTTGAAGACGAACGTTTGATCCGTGAATCCAAGTGGGCTTCGTTTTGGTTTGAAGGGGTTGTTGCTACGTATTCCGGCTGGGAAAGTTTGGTTTATCGTTACCTTCAAGCGCAGCATCAATATGATGCGGCTGGCGATGAAGAGGCCTTGAAGTCATTTATTAATGTGGAT
Organism: Candidatus Celerinatantimonas neptuna; assembly: GCA_911810475.1. Classification (NCBI taxonomy): domain Bacteria; kingdom Pseudomonadati; phylum Pseudomonadota; class Gammaproteobacteria; family Celerinatantimonadaceae; genus Celerinatantimonas; species Candidatus Celerinatantimonas neptuna. The sequence continues at coordinate 4,126,063 of OU461276.1, read as the reverse complement.
ATGGGCCGACCGTATGTGATGCAGACCCACGGACAAGAAATTGGTGCGCATCAGTTGATGGCTCGTGCCGGAGGCTATGAGCGAGGTATTGTTCCCCAAGGTGGGCGCTTTTTGATTCTGACGATTGATGTTCAGGGTGGGAAGCTTAACCCGCGTTTTGTGGTTCAGGCTCATGTCTATGGTGAAGGGTTGCAACGCTGGGTGATTGATCGCTTTGAAGTGCGTGAGAATCCAAATCGTAATGGGGACCGCGTGAACCCGGCTGTTTATGGTGAAGATTGGGATCTGCTCATTGACTGGGTGATGAAAAAAACTTACCCCTTGGCTGATGCTTCGGGTCGCGTGATGAAACCGCTCATCACTTTGTGTGATTCTGGCGGTTCGGGGGCGCGGCAAACCGGGGTGCAAAAAGATACGTCAGTTACCGATCAGGCTTATCAGTTTTATAACCGGCTCAAGCCGCAAGGGCTGAATCATTTATTCCGGCTGGTGAAAGGGGCCAGCAACAACCAAGACACTTTGGTGAAAGAGAGCTTTCCTGATAAGCGTTCGAAATTAGCTCATGGTGAAATTCCTTTATTACTTCTTCATACCAACCGGTTAAAAAACCGGGTGGCGGCTAGCTATGCCCGTGAGGAATTTGGCGCACGGTTTTTTCATTTACCCGGTTGGTGTGAGCGGGATTGGTTCGATGAACTGACGGCTGAATACATTGATGATCAGGGCAATTGGCAAAAGCCAGATCATGCTCGAAATGAAACATTTGATTTGTGCGCGTATGCCGAAGCCGGGATGTTTTATAAAGGCGGTGAAGACATTCATTGGCAAAACCCACCTGCCTGGGCGGCTGATTGGCAGTTCAATAGCCATGTGATTGATGCGGACCAAACCCCAAAATTTGAGCGTAAACGTAAGCCACGTTATCGCCATGCCCGGAGTATTTTTGGATGACTTTAAATGAACAAAGGTTGCAGAGCTATCTGGATGCTGAGCGACGAGTTTTACAGCAGCAGACAGTGACAACGGCTGAGGGGGAAACGCTGAGTTTGGCAAGCCTTGCCACGATTCGTAAAGAGATTGAACGGTTGCAACGGTTGGTTGCGGCTGAAAATTCAGGGGGGCGCCGCGCGATGATTCGGAGAAATTATCTTGAGTAAAATGCATTTAACTGATCGAATGATCGGTCTGTTTAGTCCAGAGACCGCGCTTAAACGTGTTCATGATCGGCAACTTTTAAATAGCTATTTGGCCGCGTTACCCGCCGACCCGAAAACTCATAAAAAAAGACGTAAATCTACCGGAACCGCTAATCAGGTGAACAGGGGCGCTCGGGCTATTTATCAGCGTGCCAGAGATGGGGATGAAAACAACCCTACGGTGATTAGTATTTTGAATGAACTCACCACTAATATTGTTGGGCCAGATGGTATTCGTGTAGAACCGCAGCCGCTTGACCGTGAGGGAAATATTCACACTGAAGCGGCCCGCATGATCAGTGATTGGTTTGCAGAGTTTTCGTTATCGCAAAATATTGATGGCGAATTTTCTCGTGCTGAAACGGAACTGCTGTCGTGTCGCACCTGGCTACGTGATGGTGAAGTGTTTGCCCGGTATTACATGGGTCTGCATCCTCAATTAATTTACCCAGGTGATACCCCGTTTGGCGTTCAGCCTTTTGAACCGGATTGGGTTCCGCATGAGAATGATTTAGAGAATCGATTTTATGAAGGTATCCAGCGAAATTCTCTGGGGCAGATGCAATCGATTCTGCTGCGTAAAGCGCCTGGCAGTATTGAAACAATTCAAGTTGCAGCACGGTTTTGTGGCCATCTTAAATTTGTGCAGCGGGTTCATCAAAACCGTGGCATTTCGCTTTTGCATGGAGTGCTTGATCTCATTACTGATTTGGAAGATTACGATCAGAGTGAGCGTATTAGTGCTCAAATCGCCAGCCGGTTTGCCTATTATATTAAGCGCGATAAAAGCATTGCCGAAAACGAGATTGAACGTGGTGGTGATATGTTTTTGGGTATGGGCAATAGCTTTGAGCTCGCTCCGGGAGAAGATGCCGGCATTGTCGAAAGTAACCGCTCTGAGGCGATGAGCAATCCGTTTCGAACCGCGCAGTTAAAAGCCGTTTCCAGTGGTTCGATGGTGAATTACTCCAGTGTGACTCGTAATTACGATGGCTCCTATTCGGCACAGCGCCAAGAACTCGTTGATAGTTTTTCGCGTTATCGGGTGTTGCAGCGTCAATTTGTGACACGTTGGACACGCCCGCAGTATCGCATGGCGCTGCAAATGGCGCTGCTCAATCATAATGTGACGCTTCCAAAAGATGTTGATCCGCGCTCGGTGTTAGCAGCAATTTATCAGGCCCCCGTGATGCCCTGGATTGACCCGGCGAAAGAGATGACGGGCATTGAAAAAGGCTCACGGCTCGGTCTGCAAAGCCTTTCGAACTATCAGCGCGAGCGCAACATTGACCCGTTGGCTACGCGACGCGAAATTGCTGCCGAACGCGAAGCGATGGATGAGGCGGGCATTATCAGTACCGCTGATCCAAAACATAATCTTCAATCCTCCCAATCGAAAGAGACCTAGAATGATTCAGACTAATCCAATGCTGTTGCGGCTGCGCAATGGCCCAAAATCCAGTGCATCTGGTCAGCCTAAATCGTGGTTTACGCTGGAAAATGCCAGTGATGAAGGCGACCCCGTTAAAATTTGGCTGCATGGTGATATTGGTGCGTATGACATCGAAGCCATTGATTTGATCCAAGCCCTGCAATCGGTGGGCGGTGATCATGATGTCCAGCTACGGGTACAAAGTTATGGCGGCAGTGTGTATGAAGGGCTGGCGCTGTATAACGCGATTAAAGCGCATAAAGGCAAGACCATCGGGATTGTTGATGGCGTGGCCGCATCCATAGCCAGTTATATTTTAATGGCCTGCGATGAAGTGCAAATGCCTGAGAATGCCAAGCTGATGATCCATATGCCAACAATGGGGGCATGGGGTGGCGAAGCGGAAATGACCAATGCTTTAACGCAACTACAAAATGCCAAAAGTACGATCGCTGAAGCCTATGTTGCTAAATCTGGTCAGTCGCTGGATGACGTATTAACTGCGATGCAATCGGAAACCTGGTTTACCGCTCAACAGGCGCAAGAGTGGGGCATGATTGATGCCGTGGTTGACTCGGTTAATCTTTCAAACTGCTTAAATAATTTGTCCTGGGAGCCTTTAAATAGTTTTAAACATCCCCCGGCTGAATTGCTCAATCAGGCGAGTGAGCCGCCTGCACCGGCAAACGATCCAACACCATCCCCTGAACCTGTGGCCGCAAACGTGCCACACCCTAAATTGAACCAACAGGAAAATGAACCGATGCCTATTCCAGCAGACTCTAAACAAACTGAATTAACCAATGCAGCGAAAGCGGAAGCTTCGCGGCAAAAAGCCATTCGCGGCTTATGTAATCAACACCATGTCAGTGATGAGCTGATGAATGCGATGCTTGATGATCTTGATTGTTCTGAATCCACCGCCGCCCAGAAAATTTTAGCGAATTTGGGGAATGGTAGCGCAACCGGAACAGATCCGGCACAGCCCGCCCATCTTAATAATGCGGTGATCCATGCCGGTAATGGCAGCGTGAATAAAGATATGCTGCAAAATGCGCTGAATCATCGCTGTGGTGTCGGGGTGCTGGAAAAAGATAATCCACATGCTTATGCCAGTTTGCTTGATATGGCGCGGGTGTCTGTTGGGTCATCTGCGGCGGGGTTGCCTAAAACGGAGTTGGTCAACCGGGCGTTTACCAGTGGTGATTTTGCTGAAATTATCACGGAGGGGATCCGAACCGTGATGCGTGAGGAAACCAAGATCCGTGCACCATTGTGGCGAAGTATTGCGAACACAGAGAACCTACCTGATTTTAAAGAAACTGATTTGGTGATGGTGAATGAGGCACCGGATCTGATGGCGGTTTCTGAAGATGGTGAATATAAAGAAGCGACCATTAAAGGTACGGGTGAAAAAATTCAATTGGCAACCTTTGGCCGGGAGATCAGTTTTACCCGTCAGGCGATTATTAATGATGAGATCGCTCTGATTAGTAAAGTTCCACGTAAGTTTACCCAAGCGGCGTACCGATTGAGCGATAAGTTGATGTTCAATGCGATTCTGTCGGGCCAGTTGGGCGATGGTAAAGGGGTTTTTGTTGCGTCATCAGGTGAACAGTGGGGCAATCTAAAAAATGGAATTGCGAAGGGTGATTATCAAGCATTGATTATGGCGCTGCATAAGTCATTTGCGACGGCGATGACGCTTGATGGCCAGGATGCGCTTGACCTTCGAGGTGACGTGTTATTGGCCAGCCCTGATCATGCGTCGATGATTGAAGCAGTGCTCAATACCGCCAGTAAACCCGATACGTTTAACCCGGCATATAAGAAGTTTAATCAGGTCATTGAAACGGCTCGTATGAATACGGTCAATGGCGCTATTGCGCTGACTGGTAAGGATTTTGATTCGGTGGTCATGGGATTTTTAGATGGTCGTCAAGATCCTTGGCTTGAAACTGACGATGGTTGGACAAGTGACGGGGCCCGATTCCGTATTACTTATGATATTACTTCGAAAGTGATTGATCGGCGTGGTCTGGCTAAGGCGGTATTTGCAACGAAATAATGTGTCTGATGTTGGATCACCCGCTGCGGCGGGTTTTTTTATGCCCAAATTTTAAGAGAGAACGTGATGAAAATTGCTCAGGGAAAAACGATTGATGTGGTGGCCCCAACCGGGGGGCTGAAGAAAGATAAGCCTGTTGTTTATGGGGTTTTGTTGGTGGTGCCTAATATGACGGTTTCAAAAGGTCAGACGGTGAGCTGCACATGGCACGGTTTGTATGATGGGCCATTGAAAGTTGGGGATTCACTCACATTTACCGGTGAACCGGCTTATTTTGATGGCTCTGATTTTACCAAAACGCAACCGGATGATTCGACTGCTGGGAATATTACAACACCGGTTGGGGCTTTCATCGATGGCGGGGTATTGCTCACTGGGGAGCTGGTGACACCCGTGGCTAAGTCTGATAGCTAATGTCCAGTGCATATGAAATAGCCTGCAGTGAGTTGCGGGCTTCGCTGATGGCATGTTTTGGCCAAGGTATTTTGTTGCAGTTGGTCGATGGTTCAACGCAATCGATCACGGGGTATGTGAAAACGTCTGAAGTTGGCGGGCATACGGTGAAGCGCTTATTGACTGACGCGAATGTACCCGTGAAATCATCTTTATTGGTGGATGGGGTGCGTTATGTGTTGACCTTTAATGGCCCACAAAAGAGTAAAGGCGGTCATGCCAGTGGTCTGATCCGTGAGTATGTGTTGATGCTGGAATCGTCAGGTGAGGGGCATGGTTGGTCTGAATACGGAAATGGTCATTGATACAGGATTTTTGAAAAATTTGTCTCATTTGCCGGATGAGTTAGCAAAAGCTGCAAGACGGACTGCGCAAAAGACGAATCGTTGGCTTCGGGCTATTACGATGGCGGAGTTGGGGTTTGAACTTTCGATTAACTCAAGGGCCATGAACACTCGTTTTCGGGTTTATAACCAGGCTGGGAAAACGACCAAACTGTGGATTGGTATTCGTGATATTGGTGTTCATCGTTTTGGGACGCCAGTTCAAACGGCTCAGGGGGTTGAGGTGGGGGATCATTTCTTCCCTCATGCGTTTATTAATCCGATGCAAAGTCATGAGTTGTTAGTTTGGCGTCGACGTTCGCGGGTTCGTAGTGATATTGAGCTGGTGACGTTGGATATTGCGGATGAATCTGAGGCGATTGTCGCGCGTTATGTGCCGCAGGTGAATCGTAAATTTCGGGAGTTATTTGATCGTGAGTTCCAACACGTACTTTCGGGCACCTAGTGAGTTTGTTCAAGTTGTGATTGAGTCGCTTGAACAATCATTGAAGCTCAGTATCGGCAGTAGTTATCGCCGAGTTTCGGTTGATATGAATGAACCAATGGTGAGTTATTTAATTGGTGAAATCGAAACTAAAAATGAAACCAGCAATGATGGCCGCAAGCAGCATGAAATTGAGCTGCGTTTTTTGGTAGAGGTGCCGACATCGATTGAATATTTTGATTTAGAAGCGATGGATTTATCGACACGGTTACAGCGGGAATTGATGTTACAGAGTTTTGGTTGCTCGGCTGATTTGAATGAGTCTCGCTTGATTTCTAATTTGCCCAGTCGGTTTGACCCTGATCATGGGGTATTGGGGCGAACGGTGACGATGAAACAGGTGTTAATGATGGGGCCGATTGAAGAAGATTGGCTTGAAATTGAAGGGGCAGATGGTTATGTGGACGGCGCTAACAAACCGGATACGGTCATTAGAGCAGACGGTGCTGCGGCTTCAGCAGGAAATTGAAGAAAACCGCCGTTCGGCGAGCAATATCATTCGCCTTGGCATCGTTGAAAAAACAGATGTGACGACGGTCGACATCAAAACCGGGAAAAACCATGTTAAACGCATTCCTTTCTTTGTGCACTGTGCCGGCCGGGTCAGCCATTATCGCCGCCCGAGCGTTGGAGAACAATGCATTCTCATTAATCTGGGTAGTGGCGATAACCTTAACAATGCTGTTGCACTGATGGGGTTGCCATCGGATCAGTTTCCTTGCCCGACAACGGATGAAAATCAGGTGATGACGGATTATAGCGGTGGCATGACCGAGCTTTACTATCTTGATTCGGGCAAGCTTGAGGCGGTCTATCCCGGCGGAATGTTTGTCAAAGCGGATATTTCTCAGACGGGGGTGTTTAAAAACACCGGGAATATTCAGACCCAAAGCAGTGTTGTAGCGGCTAATCATGTGTCTGATGGCCAAAGCTCGATGCAGCATGTTCGGCAGGTTTATAACCAGCATACTCATCAGCATGGTGAGCCTACTACATCAGAACCGAATCAGAAAATGGAGTGATTCATGATTGGTATTGATCCGAAAACGGGTAAAACCGTGACGGGGTATGATGCCTTGCAATGTCGGTTTGCTCGTATTTTAACAACACCTGTGACTAGTCGTGTGAAGCGTCGAGCGATTGGCAATTGGGCTGTTGAGCGGGTGGGCCAGATCCAGTCGCCAGCTGAGGCGATGATTGTGCAAAATTTGACGTTAGAGGCATTGGCAAATGAAGCGAACGGGTTAACTGAATTTAAAGCTATGCATTGTACAGCCACTCAAGGTAGTAAAGGGTTTTTAGTGACGGTCGAAGGGATATGGCAGGGTGATTCGTTGACGTTATCGGGGGCTTTATGAGTGATTTAGCGCAAGCATTTGTGGTTCCTGATTTTGAAACGTTGCTTGCTGAGTATCAAACAGCCGCAGTCAATTATGTGGCAGCGAAAGATGCAGATGTTGGCAATGCGTTAAAAGAGGCTCTGGCGAATGATTCAGAGTTATTAGCTCAAATCACTCAGGCATTTGTTGTAAAGCGCCAGGCTGAGATCCGCGAGCAGAATTATTGGGCGCGCCAGATGTTCCGTAAGTATGTGAGCGAGTCGGATATGATTGATTTGTTGGCGTTGCAGTATAACTTGAAGCGTCAAACGATTCGGGCGGCGGATACGTCTGTTTTCCCTCCAACGGCTGCGGTGATGGAGTCGGATGATTCGCTGTTAAAACGTTTTGACTTGGCTCCTTATCAATTTCATACCACTGGGACCCGAAAAGGGTATCGATTTCATGCTTTAACGCTGGGTGAGCGTCCGGTCACTACGATTGAAACGCAAGAGAATGGTGATGTGCTGATGCGTTTTAGTTTCCCTGATGTAAAAGAGGCTCTGGTGAAAGATGCTCAAGCGCGGATGGTTTCGCCAAATAGTGGCCAGGTGGCGGTGGCGGTTTTGAGCCGCCAGAGTGCGGATGGCACTGCCAGTGCGACATTACTTAAAACGGTGTCCGATTATCTGAATCGAGATGATATAGCCCAAGAAAGTGACACGATTACGACGCAATCAGCCTCGATTAAGGTATATCAAATTGAGGCCACGCTTTTTACTGGGGGCGACCCTGCCCATAGTGTGGATCAAGCGGCGGCGGTTCAGTCGGCTCAATTGTTTGCTAATCAGCGTCATCGGCTTTCTCAGCGTATTGATCGCTTGGAGCTTGGTAATTTGCTTTATGGGTTGGATCCGTTACGAGTGGTGTTAACTCATCCAGCATCTGATGTGGTGTGTGATTGGGATGAAGCTCCATATTGCACGGGAGTGACCATTCATGTCAGTGCTCAGCGATGATGATTTTGTATCTGTTCAACCGGAAAATCGAACGACTATTGAAGAGGCATTGGAATATGCCTGGGATCGCTTGATTTATCAGTTAAGCGATCCGTATCCAAATTTAAAGCAGCCGCTAAAGACCTCTGTGGATTTTGTTGATTTGATCGCTCAAGAACGCGGTGTTCTGGATTATCAACCTGCCGATATGATCCCTCAAAAACGCCAAACAACAGATCGTGCTTTCCAAATCCATGCAAAAGCGGGTACGCGGTCCGGTTTAAAGGATGCGTTAGATGCGTTGGGGTTTGATTCAACCATTGGCAAAGCCGAGCAACCCTACGCTATTAAGGTGATGGCGGATATTGAGGCGGATTCCCTTACTCAAACCCTTCAGGAGCGCTTAGAAGCTCGTGTGACTGCTTATAAATCGGAACGTGACAGCGTGACGATGGAAGTGGTGCGGGGCGCTCAAATACCGATTTATTCGGGCATATTGGTGGAGACTGGCGTGATCAATGACTGCGTGCCATATACCAACACCGAGAACGATAGCCAAGTTCGCGAGCCCCATGGCTTGCTCAATGAGACCTATATTTTACTGGATTCGGAGCCATTTAATGACTGATGAAGAACTACAAGCGATGGACTTTCGCTGTTATGTGACGGCCGCTGGTTTTAACTATGAAGCGACTGCCAAAGCGTTAAGTAAAACCGTCAATATCAAATATATTCAGCTTGACCGTGGCATGTTGCCGGCAGAACAATCTCCCATTAATTTGGCGAAGATGGTCGATAGTTACGGAGCGCAAGGGCGCTTTAATGCGTCTGTCACCGAAGACCCGGACAACCCAGGTGGCTTTATCGTGAGCTGTAATATTCCCGCTGATCACAGCATCGATGGCAAAGGCTACGTGATTAAAGGCGCCGCTGCGGTGCTGGATAATGGGATTATCTATGCTTATCGCCGGGTTGAATCCGATTATAAGGTTGTCGGTCAAGGGAGTGCGAAAAGCTATATCATTCGGCTGCGTTTTTTGCCAGCAAATGCTGATGTGATTCATTTTACGATTGACCCTTCCGTTGTATTGGTGACGCAGGCCGATTTAGCGGACCAGAAAAAGATCCTGATTGCCGCCGATGCGAATGTGCTTCAACAAGCCAAAGATTACGCGGATGCGCAGGATAGTGATTTAAAAGAATATGTTAATAACCAAGATGCGGCGACCTTAAAAAGTGCTAAAAGTTATGCAGATAGTCAAGATAACGATTTAAAAACCTATGTTGCTAGCGCTATTCCTTCTGCATGGGATGATGCCTTTTCCAATCCGGGATATCGCATTAATCCTGATGGTTATATTGAACAGTTTGGTATGTATTCATATGATGCCAAGACTGGAAAGAACGGGACATTAATTACGCTTCCAATTGCAATGCCCAATGCAATTTTGGCAATTTTAGCAACAGATTCGAATGCTGGGGTAAATTCTGTATCTGGTTTTCCCATTGATAAGCAGACTATTCGAGTTTGGGGGAGAGCCGGAGGGACTGGAATATTTGCGGATACAAAATTTTTTATGAAAGTGATTGGGTATTAATTATGATTTTTAGTGCATCAACATGTGGATTCTATCCTGAATGTTTAAAAAAAAATTACGACGTAGCAAATACATGGCCCAGTGACGCTATAGTCATCGATAACGATGTATTTTTAAAATTTTCAGCGGCACCGCCTTCCGGTAAAAAACGCGGTGCGGATGAGAATGGCATGCCTTGCTGGATTGATTTACCTGAACAAACGGTCAAACAAAAACAAGCAACTAAGGCCGCTATGGTTCGCTCCGAACGCGACTCTATTGTCGATCGTGTTAGCCGTGAGATTAACCGCTTAGAAGATGCTGGCACTGACGCAAGCTCATGGCGCAAATACCGTATGGCGCTGCGTAATGTACCAGAGCAAGATGGTTTTCCTTCCAGTATTACATGGCCAACACAACCTGCTAAATTTACGGGTAAATAGCCGACGAACTCCTTTGATCCCATTGATGCTAATCGAATGAAAATAAATCCATCAAAGGGTCGTCAGGCTGCGCAAGCTTACTTTTTATTGCATCTTTAATCAATCTTTATCAATCAAAAGTATTAATTCTTTCTTATTTTTTTACATACAGGATATGCGTATGGCAAAGCAAATTAAGCCAAAGATGCAGGATTATTCGATCCTGCAATCCTTTCGGTTAAACGGCAAATGGCATCACCCTGATGATGGGGCTTTGTCATTAACGCCATCTCAGGCATCTATGTTGTTGCTCAATGGCAAGGTTGGGCAACCCCAATCAACCGCTAAAGCGGAGGCAAACTAATGGCCGTGACTTTATCACCCATTGAAAATTTTGATTTAAACGGGGTTACCGTTAATGCGATTGAGCCATTGCCCGCAATGGGGCCACTGGCTCAGACCGTGGTTCATTTAGTCGGTACGGCACCCAATAAAACCGGTGTTGCGCTGAATGAACCGATTCGATTATATAACTATTCGAATGCAATGGTGACGTTAGACAGTAAGGGAACCCGTGAGGGGACTTTGCCTTATTGCGTGCGCTATCTGTTGCAGTATGTCAAATGCGTGTTGTATGTCACGATTGTTGAGCAAAACGCCGATTCGAGCAAAACAGAAACCAACGTTATTGGTGGGGTCGATTCTGCTACAGGCGCATATACAGGCTTACAAACGATTAAACAGTGCCCCGAAACACCAACGGTGATTGGGGCCCCAGGGTTTAGTTCAAAAGCGGTAGGGCAGGCTTTGGCTTTAATGGGGCGTGATATTCGGGCAGTGCCCGTGTTAGATGGGCCAAATACAACCAATCAAGCTGCAGCTGAGTTTGCCGCTGGGTTTGGGGCACAGGGAACAGGTGAAGATAAGCTGTGTATTATTGATCCCTGGTTTCTTAAATCATACGACGGGGCTCAGCAGGTGATGCCTGCTTCGATTGCTTTGATTGCTGCGATGGCCAATATTGAAGGGTATCAATCGCCACAGAATCAATCGGTGGTTTGTGATGAAACTTGCCGACCAATTAGTTACAAAATCAATGATGACACAACACAAGCAAATTTTCTGAATAAATATGGGGTGGTCACCATTGCGCATACCCGTATGGGCGGTTATTCGATTATCGGTAACCGGACCAACACCGGTCGCTTCATTGCGCATGTTGGTTTAGAAGATCTATTGGCGCGTAAGTTGGAAGAAACCAGCCAACCATTGATGGGCAAATTGCTCACTGAACAGTTTGTTACCAATGTCGTGGACCGGTTAAATAACTGGGGGCAATCATTGGTTGCTGATGGCGTGATCCCTGTATTTAAGGTTTATTTACACCCAAGTAAAAACACTGTTGATGCTTATACATCGGGCAAATGGTATTTGTGTTTTAACTACGGGCGTTATTCACCAAACGAGCACATGGTTTATGAAATGAGCGTCGATAACGGATTAATTGAAACGTGGTGGGAGAATATAGTCGATGAGTAATCGTGTCAGATTGCGGTTATCCGCAAATTTAGATGGTGTACCGCTGGTTAATGAGCTGGAAGAATTCACCCCGCCAAAAATCAAACCGAAAATGGCTGATCAGACCGGGGCTTTTGTCGCATCACAGGTTGCCGTTGGTTTAGAAAAAATGGATTGGACTCTCAAAGTGAAAGGGGAGCTAGACCAAATCAGCAATGCATTGGGGCAATATATTGTCAGTAATGCTCAGGTGAATGTCACAGAGCAAGGCAAAACGACTGATGACAGCCAATATAAATTGGCTTATTCGTTGTATGGCCCGATCACTGGCATTGAGCAAGATGCTGTGAAGATGGGGGAGCAGCCTACATGCACTATTAGTGGTACGTGTAATTCATTCAAACAGACCGATACCGGTGTTGTGATCCATGAGATTAATGTTAAAACCGGCAAGCTGGTTGTTGGGGGTGTTGATCTGATGAGCGCCAGCGGAATTAGTTTGTAACGTATCGACTTGGAATCAACCGCCTTCGGGCGGTTTTTTTATGCCCAAATTTAGGATAAATCCATGAAATTAACATCAACGTTGCCATTTTTTAGCCATCATGGCCGCCATGATATTACCTATCACCCTGTTTCTTTGGGTGATTTTGAAAAGTTGCCTTATATCGAAATGGAAGAAACCACACCAGCTCAAGAGTTTGAGCAATATAAAGCGCTGATTTTAGCCATGACAGATTTAAACGAAGCTGATTTTGATGAACTGACCGCGCCTGATTTTTTACAGCTACGCCAGGACCTTCGAAAATTCACTTTAACACCATCGGATGAATTGCAGCATAAACCATTAGATGGACAAACATTTAAATTCGATTTGCTCTTTCCGTTTACCAATGAGCTGGGAGAAACCATTTCTCATATTGTGTTCACCGTGCCCAAAGTGAAGCATTCAGAAGCGCTTGCCAAACTCAGTGATGATAAGGCGCGTGAGAATTTTATGTTTCAGGTGGTCACTGGCCTGACAAAAGCTGATGTTGAACAGATGGCCATGAATGATTTTTTAGCCATTAAAGGGCAGGTCGGCGCTTTTTTCACTCTGGCGGGGGATTACTTTCACCCCGCGACGTTGAAGCCCTCATCGATTTAATCCCAATGCATCGCAATACCAGTGAAAGCGAACTGCGTGAATGGCCGCAGGATGTTGCGGTGCGCCGTTACAACATGATTTTAGATAAACTCGGGGTCACACGATGAGTGATGAAAAGATCAAAGTAGTCATTGATGCGGCGGTTAAAGGGGCTAAACAGATTGCGTCGACCACAACAGCCACTGAACGATTGACTCAGGCGATAGCTGAACAACGCGAAGCGGTGAAAGGCATCAATAGCCAACTTAAATCGGTTCGGGGGTTTGAGTCTGCATCCATTCGCGTTCAGAAATTGGCGCAGCAATTGGGTGAAGCGAAAGTCTCTATAGAGCAGTTTGATGCAGAAATTCAGCGCAGCAAACAAACGACGCAGAGTTTAAGAGCGGCTTATCGTGAAACGGATGCTGAGTTAAAAAGCCTGAATCAGCAAATGAAAAAAGCGTCGGGTGAAGGGCTGCGAGATTTACAAGAGCGAGCCCATCAAACCCGGCAACGTCTGTCAACGTTGAATACCGAAATTCATCAAAGCCGCGCTCAAACCGATTCGCTGACAACCAGTTACCGAAAAGCCCAAAGCCGCGTAACGTCACTCAATGGGAAATATGACACGCAGCGTGAGAAACTGGGGGCATTAAATCACAAATTAAGTGAAGCCGGGCTGCAAACTGATAAGTTAAGTGAGGAACAACTACGGCTTGAAAAGGCATCAGAAAAGGCAACGGCTGCACTGGCTCGTCAAGGGGAGCAATTACGCAAGCGTAATGCAATTCAATCACGCATTGATAAACGCAGCGCCAAACTAAGTGAACTGCGGGGCCAGGCGACCGGGTTAGCCTTGGCTGCGGCTCCCATGGGTGGGGCCATGTGGGCGGCGATGAAAAATGAATCATCCTTTGCTGATGTGACCAAAGTGGTGAACATGTCCCCCGAACAGGCTGCTCGCTTGCGCAGCTGGTCTTTGAAAACCTCCACGACTACTCCGATGAGTGCCAATGATATCAATGCCATGTTAGCGGCTGGCGGGCAATCTGGCATTTCAGATATTGCAAAGTTAAAACAGTTTGTGCTGGATAGCGCCAAAATGGGCGTTGCGTTTGATATGGATGCGGGGCAGGCCGGTAAAACGCTGGCTGTGTTTAAGGCCTCTCTGGGTTTAGATCAAAAAGGTGCGTTGAATTTAGCAGGCCTGGCCAATCTGTTATCTAACCATCAAAACTCACGTGCCAGTGATATTGCCGATGTGTTGGCCCGGCAAGGGGCAACAGCAAAAACTGCCGGGTTTAAATCAAACGAAACAGCGGCTTTAGCATCGGCACTGCTTGCAACGGGTATGGAAAACCAGCGCGCAGCAACGGCTGTTAAAAATATTTCTAGCCGACTTACATTAGGCGATGCGGCAGCGGGCAAAGAGAAATCAGCGTTAAAACAATTGGGATTCAGTGCGCCACAGTTAGCTGCTGAAATGCAAAAAAATGCATCGGCAACGCTGCTCAAAGTTTTAGCGGCGATTAACCAGGCACCGAAGAATAACCGCAGTGCGCTGATTAGTCAGATTTTCGGGCAAGAAGTGACCGGCTCTGTTGCTGCGCTCGCTGGTAACACCAAAAACTTAACGCAAGCATTAGCGTTGGCCAACAAAGGTGAAAAGGCCAACATTCAGTCACTGAATAACGAATATGACACCCGGATAAAGACCACTGAAAACGGGGTTGAGTTATTTACAAACAAACTGCATCGATTGGCGGTGGTTGTGGGCGAAGCCATGTTACCCGCCCTGAATGCTGTTTTAATTCCACTTGGCAATGCCATTAATTATATCGCCAGTTTTGCTGATAAGAACCAAGGGCTGACGCGGGTTTTGGGGATGACCGCTGGTGCATTCATTGCACTGAAAGGTGCGCTATTAGCTGGTAAAGCCATTTCGTTAATCTTTGGAAATGTCATCGATAAATCGCGTTTATCCCGAATGGGGTTAAACCGGGAAACCCGAGAAGGCGGGCGAATTGCGGCTTATGCAGCGAAACAGTGGGAGCGGTTAGGGCGTTCGGTTGCTTCTAGTGCTCCAAATGATCGGGGTGGGCCTCAACGTGGAGGCGGATTAGGGGGAGACGTTCGCCGCCGTTCGCGTCGTGATGTGCGTCGGCGTTATCGGCGAATGCGTCGGCGTCGTCGTGGATTAGGTGGCTTGGTCACGAAAGTCATGGAAAGCCGTATGGCCCGGCGTATTGAAAGAAAAATGGCGAAACGGCACGGGTTAGGCGGATTAGTCGCCCGGGTGCTTGAAAGTCCTCTAACGCAAAAAGTAGGGGATATTTGGCAAAATGGCACTGCTCGGGGATATATCCACCCGAAAGGCCTGGCTCTGGCTGGAATTGGTGGAACGATTGCCTCAATGCCGCTGAATGGTTGGGCGCGTGATGCTGTCGATATTGGTGGTGATGTAGCCGAAGGTTTGGGAAAACGGGGCTTGTCCAAAGTATTTAAGCCGCTTGGTTATGCTATGGATGCGGCCAATATTATGAGAGGCATTAAAGCCGGTGACACTGAACAAACCGGGGGCGCAGTTGGTGACATGGCCGGTAGTGCTGGGGGCGGTGCATTAGGTGCGGCCATTGGCACCATGATTGTACCAGGGATTGGTACGGCCATTGGTGGCTTATTGGGATCAATTGCTGGCGGGCTTGGCGGCAGTTCGATTGGTCAATGGTTTGGCTCGCTGTTTGATTCCCCAGATAAAACGGCAGATAAAGTGGCTAAAGTTCAGCATAAAGAAGCGGCAGCACGTCAACAACCCCCTGTTCATTTTTCCCCGGTGATCAATGTGAATCCACACCCTCATCAAAAATCCAAAGATATTGCCCAAAATGTCATTCAACAGATGAATGAAAAATATGGCCAAATCATGGGTGGCAATACTATAAGCACCCAAATGGCCCACAGCGCAATCGATTACGATAGCTAAGGGATTGTATGCATCATTTAGTGATCGGTCAGTTTGTCTTTTCTGTCGGGGAGAATACCCCGATTGCCAAATTTGACCGGATAACACAAGGGGCGTATTCGCAAGTTGCCTTAGTCAATAATGCCCGGGCAGAGTTTGTTGGCCAGCCGTTAGAAACGATTAGCATCAGCGCCAAATGGTTGCAGTTGAGCGCAGCCGACCACGTTGATTCATTGCGTGATTTGCTGAATAAACCGCAACAAGTTAGCACCGGCACCGGGCAGAACTTAGGAAAATGGACGATCAAGCGGCTCAGAGAAGGGCGCTCGCAGCTCATTCATAATGGCCAGGCGATGGTAACCGATGTTGAACTGGCTCTTGAGGAGTACCGGCAATGAAGGTTCTGGCACAAAAAGGGCAATTAATTACCGATTTGCTTTATCAACATTTAGGGGATGATAACGACCAATTAGAGGCTGCGTTTTATCAGTTAAATCCTCAAATCCGCGTAGCTATTTTCCCTCAATCGATGACCGTTACCTTGCCAGATGTGGCGAGTGTTCCTAAACAAACCAATGTAACCCGTAGCTGGGATTAATTTTTAATAAACCAAGAATGAATATGCTTAAACTAACCGGAAAAAACGCCGACCTTATGATGGCTCGGCTTAAATCGTGGCACCTCAAAGACGCCAACGGCGTTGAAGGGGATTCACTCACATTATCCATCAACTCAACCGACATTGACGGTATTCCTCCGAAAGGCGAGCAATACACCGTTTATTTAGGGGACGTAAAGCGCGATATTTTCCAAATTGCGCAGCGCAGCGCAACACTTCGCCCGAGTGAAGTGCAGTTGGTATTAACCGTAGCGCCATTTCTAGCGAATCAATCTGAATTTTTGAAACGACAATCGGCAAGCTGGGACCAGGTGAAACTGGCTCAAATTATCTCAGATACCATCACCCCGTTTGGGTACGATGTTTTTGTACATCCTCGATTAGCAAAAATTGAAATCGAGCATTGTGATCGCACCGATGAAAGCGCCTCGGCATTCTTAAATCGACTAGCGAAACAATTCGATGCCTATGCCAAACCCGTTGAAAGACTCTATGTATTTGTTCCCATGGGCGAAGCAAAAAGTATCTCTGGCAAACAAATTGAAACCATTACATTCACCGAACCGACCGATAAACAGCCGAATGTAGTGAATGTCTCGGCCGAGTTAGACGGACGAAATGGCTTTAATGGCGTAAAAGCCTATTACGTCACCACCCAAGATGGAACCCGGCAAGAAGTCAGCCTGGGTTCATCGCCATTTAAACAATTAGGAAAAGATAAAAACAGTAAAAGCGAAGCCACACAAGCCGCCGCTGCAGAATTACGCCGCCTGCAACGACAAGGGCGAAAACTGACCATTACCGCCACACCGAACCCGAAAGCGTTTGCTGAAGGATTATTCGTTTTAGACGCTACATTCCCCCGCGCATTTCAGGGCCATTGCTCAATTGATGAGGTCGAATTCTCAGGGCAGGGGCTGCAACCTAATCAAATGACCATCCATGCGACACTGACAGGAGATTAATGATGATCCAGAACCAACGCGCCTTTTTCTCATCCACCGTTCGCACCAAAATCAGTGAAGCGCAGATCCGCAAATATTTAAGCGATGAGTCCGTTCGACAGCTTAAAGACAGCCGCACTTCGCTTTATCTGCGATATCACAAAGACCGGGAGCGGGCATCATGGTGGTTAATGCGCTACGAAGCTGGCCAACAATACCGATACCGTATTGGTGCATGGCCAGCATTATCAGCCAAACACATAATGGAGGTGGTGAATGTGACACTGATGAAAGTCGCAAGCGGCGAAACGGCCGACTGTAACCCGTTCCTCACCGTGGCTGAATTGCTTCACTGGTATCTCAAACGGCAAGCCAACTTACACCAGATGACACCAGCCCGCCTGACAAACCTGCGCAGTATTGCCAAAAAGCACCTGATCCCCAGCTTCGAAAATACAGCCGTAAATCAACTGACCAAACCCGTGATTGACCAACAACTTATCCAACCCATGCGTGCCAACCAATATGCCGTGAGTTATCTCAATGCCACCTTTACCTTGCTTAAAACCGCTTGTGCTCAGGCCAAGCAGGTAAAATTCATCACACAAAATCCGATGGCGGATATCTTTTACAAAGACTTTTTCAGTAAAACCTTTTCCATTAAAAAGAACCAGATTAAAGGCTGTCAACTCAGCACACGACAAGTTCCAACGTTATTAACGCGACTGAATAGCGAACAACCGCCACAACGACTGCTTATTTTAATGATGTTAGCCCATGGTTCGCGGATTGGAGAAACCCGCAATGCACGCTGGCAGCACATTAACTTTGTTCAACGCCAATGGATTATTCCATCCAAAAACGCGAAAAACCGCCGTGAAATGATATATCCATTAACCGACCTCATGTTAAACATTCTGAAATCTTACCAACAGTGGCAATACGCTAACGGTTTTCAGAGTGATGCGTTATTCCCTACGTCCCGCTGGAATATCAAACCCATCTCATCTGATAAAGCAAGCCAATGGGTGAGGGATTTTTCACAGCAGCTCTGGTCAGGACATGATTTGCGTAAACGGGCGCGTTCGATTTGGGCGGAATTAGGCGTGGATTACATTGTGGCCGAGTCGTTATTGAACCATAGCGGCAGTGCCTTAGATGAAGCTTATATCTACTCACATATGGCCGAAAAGAAGCGTGAAGCCTTACAGACCTATCATGAATGGCTAAATTCCTGCTGGTTAAACACCTTCACTCCTGTTTTTTTGCAAAACAAAAAGGCTGCTTAGCCCTTTTCCCCTCTACCTCTATCCATCATCTTCACGTCAACCACTATAAATGGTCTGAATCAAGGTAAAACAGAAGAATGAATAAAAAACAAACAGTGAATCAAAACCTGTTAAAAGCAGCTCGCCAAGTGCCAGAACAAGTGCAATTTATTCGATTGTCTAAAGCCCAACTCAATGTCTTGCAGAACATCCAACATAATGAACAGGTCACCGCACTGACGATGGCCAAACGATGTGCCACGACCGTAAATGCCATGAGCCAACTTTTGCGCCAGCTTTATGATAAGAACTATCTGCAACGTGATAGCCGAGTGAGAGAGTGTGGTGGGGTCGAGTTTGTGTATTTTGGCAGTTATAACTGAACAGATGAATAAAATGAGTGTGGTATCATAAAGAAAGTCAATGATTGTTGAAGAGAAATAAGTGTTCATGACTATTGAAGAAGCCCGGATTGAGACCATTTCGTTTCTACAAGTATTTATAAATACAGCAGGATTGTCTTTGAGAGTTGAAGAGCTTAGCTTTGAGAATTTTCAAGGGATAGTTCAAGGGGAATCGGAACTAAATTGGTTGGCGTATCACGGTCATTATGAGTCTCCCAATGCTTTTTGTCTTGGAGTTAAGCTGGTTAGTCAAGATGGTTTGAGTGGCGCTTCCTTGTCTATCTACGATGATCAAAATGGCAATCTCCATATTTTCCTTATCGAATCATTTGTGACAGAAGATCAGCAGCATCCTCTACATGGCCACTTAGTACAGTTAGTTATCATTGCAAGTACTTATTTTTTAGGACTTATCGAAGGATCTAAAGGGGCATTTATTGTTGAGCCCGCAGAAGGACTCGTGGATTTCTATAAAACGTTTGGATTTGAGTTGTGCTCAGATGGGGGGGCTATGTATGCCTCAGTTGAGGCGTTACAGCAGGCTCAAATTGACATAGCGAAAAGTTTATTACCGTAGTTATATATGTTTTCATATAAGATACAATATGATGTATAATTAAACAAAGTGTTAGAAAAGTATTGGTATAGAGGAGGGTTTATGAAAGCTCAAAAACAGCAGAAACGTTTGCAGCCACATGAGATGCGAGATGTTATGCTGAAAAATGCTCGTGTTCTTATGTCTTCTCAATTCAAAGCTCCAGCCCCAGAAGTGTCTGGTCCAAAGAGAGCACCTGTCCTCGCTAAAGCATAAATATTGCCTCTTACGGGTCCTTCTTGGGCCCGTTTCCTTGCATACGCGGCTACATCGCCCGATAAAAAAATTTTTAGCCCCCTAAGTCACCACCAACAGCAGAGCCAAAATGGGCAAAATGGCGGTTGCGGTAGGGGAGCGTGACGTGTCACAAAATATAATTTAGTTCCCTAAGGATGTAGGAGCTGTTGTAGATTCTTCCTGAGCATTAGAAGTTTTGTCTGGAGGCAGTGCTTTATCGATATCCGCTTTAGCTTGTCTATCTGTGTATGGATCTTTATCTTGAAGTTCTTTTAGCTCATCTTGAGTTTTCTTTTGATGCTCATTTACAAATTGATAACTATTCCCTTCTATATCTATACTTTCCTGAAAAGTCTCAGCAAGTTGTGTTCTAAAAGGGACCTTTTGTTCCTCCGTCAGATGAGGGTTACTCAATGCTAGTTCCAACTCTATTTTCTTATTTTTATTGATAGTTTTTAACTTTCTTTTCCCTCTTCCAAGGGCTACATAATAACCTAATTCTTTAAACCAATGAGCTAGAAAGAGAGCTATCCCAGGAGTGGCTATAATTAATATATTTTTCAGCTGAGCAAAGTCGGTATTGTAGAATTTACCATTCCAAGAAGAAATAAAAATTGACAACGCCCCTACAATTAGAGAGGCGGCAACATTTGAAATTGTAGGAACTCGTTTTGATGTATCATTTTTTGTCGCCATCAATTTGCCTTTCTTTATTTAAGATAGCTAGCGATACTCTATAGAATTCCTTGTCATTGGACATATCTAACTGTGTTGAGGTCCAAGAACCATCTTTTTCTTGGACCTCTAAAGTTACAATATGATGAGGCAGAAACTTTTCTATCAAGTTGTCAAAAAATAAACGAAATCCCCAATAAAGTATGGGTAAAACACCAAAGAACAACGCCCAAAAAGCTACTGTCTCCATGATCTCCTCCCCAAGTGTTAGTGGTTGTATTATAAACAGCCGTGCACTTTACCAATAATGTATATTTTGTCCAGAGAATTTAGATCCTCTTGTACAATCAGAGTAGCACTATATGCAGCAGAAAACAGCTCAGGTTCGCTACCACTTTTTACTTTTGCAATAAATTCGGCATCTTGTATAGAAACTGTTTGGGGTTCACCTTCATAATCTATCCTCCAATGGTGAGTTTTATCTCCATGGACAGTAAGAAAGGTTATGACGGCATCATCAATCGTGTCCTCTACATATTGCTGTTCGATAGGTATTCTTCGGTACCTGAATACCTCACTGTCTTCTTTTTCGACAGATAGTAGTTCAGAATCACTGGCAGATAGTATTTTGAAAGATGTAACACCTTCTTTTTGAAGCGGTTTGTGGATCATTTTTGAAAGCGCTTGTCGGATAGATGATGATGCTAGCAAGCTTTTTAAATATGGTGGGACTGTAAATGTTTCACCATCATCGGTAGTTACTTTGCAGTCACCATTTTGGGCATAAGATAATTTTTTGATTTTTCGAGAATTGAGTTTTTTTATCGCCGATATGAGGGAATCTTTTCCTGCCAGTAAGGCGGCTCCCCCGATGCCTATAACAGATAGAATCTCTGTATATTCTGTAGGATGTTGAATTACGTCAAGCACCAATTCAAAAGAACCTTCCTTGAAAGCATCGACCTTTACATTGATGTTGTCCGAGGCGCCATTGACTGACAAATTACTTTCGCTAATTAGAGAATCTATTCCCTGAAGTGCATTAGCAAGTAAGGTTAGATCTATTTGGTGGTCTTGGAGAGCATCGCCATCATATTTTATTTTTATAATATCGTTTTTTGTCTGTGAAACCATTCTATAGTCCCTAAAATTTTTATCCTTAAGTATGGGGTAAACAAAGTGCTTTTTGATAAAAAAGATTTTAAGACTACCATAAAAAAAATGCTTGTTAAGGTTTGATCAAAAATTATCAGGGATGAATCAATAAAGCCTATATTTTAGTTTCTTATTCCATAAGGGAACCCTTAACAAGTTGACTCCAGATCTCCAATCAGCTATCGTTTCAATCATGAGGCGTCGAAACCTCTTCTCAACGCGGCCAAAACCAACCCCGTTAGTGTTGGATTTTTTATGTCTGTCATAAAGTGGCCGCATTTTGCGATCACACCCCGAGCAAAGCCGGGAGGGCGACGAATACAACACCCGTAAGGGGAATAAGTCCGCGGTCCTGTTTGTGCCGTTTCGAACCTCCTGGCACCACTCCATTAGTGGTAATTCGAAAAAATCAACGAGGTCACTATGAATAATTGTTCTGTAGTACCGTTCACATTTGAATCTCAAAATATTCGAGCATTAAATCTTGATGGCGAACCTTGGTTCGTTGCCGAAGACCTATGCAAAGCTCTTAATCTCAGCAACCCAACAATGTCGCTTAAAGCCTTGGATAAAGATGAAAGGTCTATGTTTAACATAGGGCTGGAATATCGTCCTATGTTCGATAATCGTGTTCAGGATATCAATATTATATCTGAATCAGGAATGTACACGTTAGTGTTGCGTTGTCGTGATGCCGTCAAACAAGACTCATTGCCACATCGTTTTCGTAAATGGGTAACCGCCGAAGTGTTGCCTTCGATTCGTAAAACGGGCGGTTATATCAAACCTCAAACTCGCCAATGCACCGCGGAACAATTAACCCCACTGCGTCAAACAGCCGAACGACTGATGACCACTGGCGTGGCTAATATCTACCCTGATATCTGGAAAATGGTTCATCAACGTTTCGATGTGCAGCATATCAACCAGCTTTTACCCGAGCAGGTGGGTGAAGCCGTTGAGTATCTCGATGCCATCGAAGGGGAGTTTATCGGCAAACAAGCCGCATTGGCTGCGCCAAAACTGAATTTGAATTTCCCGATGAGTTGGTGGCAGCAATACGAAAAAATATTCCAGGCGAGGGGGCTCGATCATGTCGATATCGACAAACCTTGGGATTTCCCCGCCAAACTTCTCTACGGCGATGTTTACGACTCTCCATCTGCAATCACTGACTTACTTCTCGAACTTGAAAAAGCCGGCTTCAATGTCCAAGCCGCTCGCTTCGAACTACAGGCCCACCGTTATCACCTAGAGATGAAAGAGCAGAAGCTAAAGGCTCTCGCCAAACTCACCCAAGACTACCACAGCCAAGCCCTGCACTACCTAGGCCACCATTGATTGGCCCCTTTTAAGAGCTAATGGTATATTTAGTGTAGAACAGTGATAACAGAGCATATATGAAATTAGTTATTTTCTCAGGGGCTGGGTTATCAATGCCATCAGGTATTCCAGGGTATGAACGGCTTAAAGAGACACCTATTTATGATGCTATCAGTCAGGCGGATGACCCCACTTTTTTGTCATTGGTGAAATCGACCTATGAGCAATATTCTGATTGTCAGCCGAACAAAGCCCATAATGAATGTAAACAGTTAGAGAAATACTGTGAGATCTTGGGGATCGACTATGTTCACTATACGCTTAATGTTGATACTCTTTTAGAGCAAGCTGGTGCTGATGTGGAACATTTATATGGTTGTATGAATGATCCTGAAAGCCTTGTGTGCAGACGGCATTTTCCCGCAGAGAGTTTTATTAATATGCAATGGGATCCTGGCGATATTTTATTGGTGTTGGGAGTGAGCGACAGCGGTGCGCCTTTAGCATTTATTGAAAATAAAGTGAGTGAAGCAGGGGCAGTGTTTAAAAACTATAATATTGCTCCTAATCCAGGGCTTCAAACACAGACAATAATGGGGAATATAGTCGAAACTTTTTCCGCTGTAGATGCTCTTTCTATTGTTTTTAGTGAGTTTGATATTGTTGATGCTGGGTTCGCTGAATTTCAGGTTCGTGAGTTTTTGATTCGGGACCGCAGATACGAAACCTATTTCTCACCAGCTAAAGACACATATACTGATCTTGTAGAGCAACAATTTATTGAAAAGTTGGTTCATCATCCGTTGGATCAATTAGTGTATGAAGTAAAATTTGATCTCAGTGAGAATCGGGAAAATGAAACGATATTTGCACGGCCACATAATAACTTTGACTTAGAGGCTCTAAATGCTTTAGGAATTGTGCTTGCGGCTTCAGTAAAAGCACATCAAAAGCTTAGTGGCGGCGAAATATATACAGCGACAGCCGCAGATATAGGATTAGTTCGCTTTTATAATCGTCTTGCTAAAAAGTATGCAAATCAGCTAAACTATGACCAATGGTGTGGAGAAGGAAATGAAGGATTGTTCTATGCATTCAAAAAACGCTAAACAAGAACAGATCGTAAAGCGTAAAGCTGAAGGTATGCGCAAATTATCGCAGGCCTATACAAAAGCTTTAAACGATGGCTCAGTTCGCAAGGTTGTTGCTTGCGCACGCTAGTGTTGCCGTTCGAATTTTCACACAAAAATTAGTGGCCACTGGAGTAAAATCTGGTGGCTTTTTTGTTGCCTAAAAATGCTCTAAAACACCCACCGAATGAACCCAGTGATATTAAGGGTTAATGTGGTGGGTGTCCAAATGGAATATTTTCTAAGCTGCCTATGCGGCAGTGAACACCCTGCATTATTGATCCTTTCTAAACGAGATTTTCTAAGCTGCCTATGCGGCAGTGAACAAGAATGGTTTAAAATGCGCTTAGGTGTATTTTTTCTAAGCTGCCTATGCGGCAGTGAACGAAGCATCGTTTGATGAAACACTGCATTCAATTTTCTAAGCTGCCTATGCGGCAGTGAACCATTAGTTAATTACTGGAGCTTGATTTTTGATTTTCTAAGCTGCCTATGCGGCAGTGAACGGCGTCCCACACACCCACACGTTGCCGTGATCTTTCTAAGCTGCCTATGCGGCAGTGAACCCACTACGTTGAAGCATTTAAAAACGTTTTTATTTCTAAGCTGCCTATGCGGCAGTGAACATACAATGTGCATGATACATGTGTGAGAGATATTTCTAAGCTGCCTATGCGGCAGTGAACCAAATGCCATTTGATAAAACTGGCGTTGTGAATTTCTAAGCTGCCTATGCGGCAGTGAACATATAAGGGTAAAGGCGGTTCGATTCCGCCAATTTCTAAGCTGCCTATGCGGCAGTGAACATCAAAACTCCATCCGGCGATTATCTAACAGATTTCTAAGCTGCCTATGCGGCAGTGAACTACTCAAACGTGCGACATGCCCACCGGCTAACTTTCTAAGCTGCCTATGCGGCAGTGAACAGCCAAAGCAGATAATTACGGTCGACTGTTTGATTTCTAAGCTGCCTATGCGGCAGTGAACTAACATTTAATTTGACTATTGAAAATTCTGTTTTTCTAAGCTGCCTATGCGGCAGTGAACACTTTTGTAAATTCCCGCGGCTATTTCACCCCTTTCTAAGCTGCCTATGCGGCAGTGAACGACGGACAAACTCAGTTACGGTATTAACAGGATTTCTAAGCTGCCTATGCGGCAGTGAACTAGAACATTGTAGTGGTAATTCCTTATAGATAAAAGGAATTCGGGCAAATTTCTTAAAATACCCTTTATTTTTTGTCTTATTTTTTACATATAAAAATCAATACGTTATGAATAAGAGAAAAAAAAGTATAAAAGGGTATATATGAAGGTTAATGGATCCGCATGACTTATTGAAAATCGCTGACCCAATTAGAATAGTCAAGCAATCGTTGACTCCTGATCCCCAATCAGCTATCGTTTCCAGTAACGAGGCGTAGAAACCTCTTTCAAACGCGGCCAATACAACCAACCCCGTCAGTGTTGGATTTTTTATGCCTGTCATAAAGTGAACGCATCATTGCGATCACAATCCGATCTAAGTCGGGAGGGCGACGAATACAATACCCGTATGGGGAATAAGTCCGCGGTTTCGTTTGAACCGTTTCTACCCTCCCGACACCACTTTCGAGTGGATTTCCGTAGAAAGAAATCAAACGAGGTCACCATGAATAGTCAAATTACAATTTCAAATGTTCCCGTTCATCAGGATGTGCATGGCCGTTATTCACTTAATGACTTACACCGCGCATCTGGAGGACAAAAACGTCATCAGCCATCAGATTGGCTTCGGCTTGAACAAACCGCCGAGTTGATTAACGAACTACTAAAACCGGGGATTCCCGGAGTTAAAAATTCTAATAATTTGATATCTCATCCTGTAGAGAGTAAGAAAGGGCGATACGGTGGGACATATGTTTGTAAAGAATTGGTTTATTCATATGCAATGTGGATTAGTGCTGCTTTCGCATTAAAAGTGATCCGCGCATACGATACCCTCGTTTCAGCAACAGAAAAAACACAACCTAAATTGCGTCAATGCACCGCAGAACAATTAATCCCGCTGCGCCAAACAGCCGAACGACTCATTACTACAGGCGTGGCTAATATCTATCCTGATATCTGGAAAATGGTTCATCAACGTTTCGATGTGCAGCATATCAACCAGCTTTTACCCGAGCAGGTGGGCGAAGCCGTTGAGTATCTCGATGCCATCGAAGGGGAGTTTATCGGCAAACAAGCCGCATTGGCTGCGCCAAAACTGAATTTGAATTTCCCGATGAGTTGGTGGCAGCAATACGAAAAAATATTCCAGGCGAGGGGGCTCGATCATGTCGATATCGACAAACCTTGGGATTTCCCCGCCAAACTTCTCTACGGCGATGTTTACGACTCTCCATCTGCAATCACTGACTTACTTCTCGAACTTGAAAAAGCCGGCTTCAATGTCCAAGCCGCTCGCTTCGAACTACAGGCCCACCGTTATCACCTAGAGATGAAAGAGCAGAAGCTAAAGGCTCTCGCCAAACTCACCCAAGACTACCACAGCCAAGCCCAGCACTACCTAGGCAACCACTAACCACTTCCGTTTTTCCCCTCAAAAAGGAGGGGAATTCAGGCTTTAAATGCTTGGCTAATCGTCCAATCGTTTAAAAGCTTTTTGATATACTTCGCTTCGTTCACGTTTGCCTACGGCCAGAACGGTGATGACAATGATTTCATCCTGAACTTCATAAACAAGTCGATATCCTGATTGGCGGAGTTTAATCTTATATAAACTTTCTGCACCGGAGAGCTTTGCTGCTGGCACTCGCGGTTGAATCAGTCGCTCTGAAAGTTTCTTTTTAAATTGCTGCTGAACCGTTGCCCCGAGCTTTTTCCACTCTTTGAGAGCGCTTTTCTTAAATTCGAGTTTATAAGTCATCGAGATTAACCGGAATGCTCTCTTCACCCATGCGTTCTTTTGCGATAGTAACTAGCTCGAGATCGTCAAGTTTATCCATCATCATTTCATAAACTTCCGCAGGGACACAGTAAAATGCGGGGGCATTACGATTTAAAACCGCAATGGGTTCTCCGTGTGCACTCTGCACAACTTTCATAGGATTTGCTTTCAGTTCAGTGATACTCGCAGCAACATCAGTTAAGATTCTTGATGCCATAAATAGCCCTTTTAAATGGTCTTTAATTAGGTCATTTTAGATGGTCGGTTGATATTAGGCAAGCCTATGTGTAATGCGAAAATAGGTCGTGCTGGTATGAGAAAGAATGAGTGGCACAAGGCTAAAAGGTGAATGCCAAAAATGCTTTAACCCTTCATAATATAGTGAATTGTATTATTTAAAATCCCTGATGTAGGGCAGCTTTACAAAGCGGATTTGCCGTACCACAATTTAATTTTGCGGTATTGAGAGTTTAAGAGGTGTACCACATCGAGTACCACAAAAATATAACTGACTGATTTTAATGATTAAAAAATACATGCACACACATGTCGCAGGTGTGGTGGTTAAATTGCTTAATGATGGTTAGTTTACAAATGATGTACAAGAAGTTTTGGTGCCCGGGGCCGGACTTGAACCGGCACGAACTTGCGTTCGAGGGATTTTAAATCCCTTGTGTCTACCTATTTCACCACCCGGGCAATCAAATTATTCAACGATGTCGCTTTTAGATGCATCACTGAGGTACTGTTAATACTAGCACATCGTGAATTATAAAGAAATAATCAATTGATTTTAATGAATAAAAGAATATGAATTGTATATATATCGCTCAATGTAACGATTTTTAGTTAAATGGGCAAAATCAACAATAAACCTAAAATTAATCTGAACAGATAATGATGACGTAGGCTGAATACGGCGTGATACCACTATAAATCGGGCCGTGTGCCTGTGACCTGAGTAAAATGCTAAGTAAGGCCTAATGTTTTGTAGCGGCAATCAATTTTTTCTCTATACCATGGCGTAACCACAGTACAGCTATGACAAAATGCAATATTACGTATTTTTGATAAAATAGCATCAGTTATTATTTTGACTAAATAAACTGCTATTTGTTTTTAAGTGAATCGGTGGGGCTGCAGGCGACAGGTCTCAACGATACCGCTATGATAATCATCATGTGTTCCGGCATATCAATGATGCATCCTTGCATACAACGTTTTAAGTGTGGCGCTATCTATGCGTTTGCTTAATCTTCGATATCTTTTGTGAACACAACAATTCCGTTTCCGTCTTCAGCCATGTGACAGAAATCCTGATAGGGAAAAAGTTTGTTTTTTAATTTTACTATCCAAATGAGTAAAACAACGGTTACAATATAGCGATATCTTTGGAGCTGCATTACTTACTGTTAAACAAGATTGGAGCAATAAGAAAATACTCAGGGCCTGAGAAAGGAATACGACTATATATCCATATGCAATTTTTTTATAGATAGAGTAGATTATTAAAAGTTGTATTGAAATAAGAATGATTGACCCAATGATTGTTATTTGTAAGGGAGCTAAATCGTAGAGCGGTGCAAGTTGGTAAAAATCAATAGCTATTTTGGGGATGCTTAATAATATTAGAATGACGTATATTCCAACCAAGATGTTATTTATCAAATTGTGCTTTTTAGATTCTTCTGGATCTGGGTTTTTTGCCAGATATCTTGAGACCTTTTTGCTATTTAATCCTTCATGGACCGCTTTATCAAATATCTCATTTTTGTCTCCCCCCTCTTTTAAGAGGCGTTTTATGTTCTTCATTAGAATTCCTTTGTATCTAACACTTCATGAATGAGTTACCATTCTTGGATCAAATGAATCGCAGGGCAAAACCGATTCTACGGTTATAAGCTCTACTTGAATGGTTCTTGATGTATACTTAAACTGATTAACTCTCTGAATTAAAATAAATTTATGAATAGTCACCGTGAGGTTTCTCAGGTTGACTACTGTCAATATCTGTCTGATTGAGTTTGTTTGTATCGTGGAGCAGTATCTAACGTGCACTACATGAAGCTCAGTCATGGTGACATTTTCATAGAGCAGAACCATAGAGTTTTTCTATGGAGTTCATGTCCATATACTGTTTTTTCAATCAGCTAGAATTTTGATGAATTGAGGTTCATCGTTATCTGTCGTGATTTCAAGATATTGTGGCGTATTTTTATAGAGTATCTTGTTAAGTCCCTTTATTATTTACTTGGGTGGCTCATATCCTTAGCGAGTATCCTCTTCTTTACTTGCCAGAGCAAAGCCCAGGTTGAAATTGGTTGGATTAAAACCAGGGTCGATTGCTCTTACTTTTTGATAAAACTTCATTGCTTTATTTATATCTCCCGGTTTGGCTAATAATAGCCCGATGTTATTGAGAGAATAAATTCTGTTATTATCTAATTTCAGCGCTTTTTCATATGTGTTAAGGGCTTCCGTGAGCTTTCCTTTTTTTAATGCAATACCAAGCCATTCATATGATTCAGAAGATTTGGGATCTAGTTGAATTGTTTTTTATACAATTTTATGGCTTCATCGGTTTTACCTAAAAATATAATTTTCCACCTTTAGATAAAATAGCTTTTGCATTATTAGGGTCTAAGGTTAATGCTTCTTTTATTTTTCGGTAGGAGAGCTATATATTTCTACGATCTATTTTAGAATTCGATCTTAAAAATAAGTTCCTGCCAATGGTTTCCATATTTACCACCAATAAGATCAGATGAATCATTTAATAATTGATCTATTTTTATGTTATATGTGAGTGTTCTTGTATGTTGATTAATATATGAATTATATCCGCTTAAAATTAATATAACCACACTTAACAGAACTGAAGTGAATGGATGTTTAAATAATCTATTGAATATATTCATTTTTACTTGCTTTAGTTAAATAACAACTATGCCATTTATTAAATAATAGGACGTATCAGATACCAGGGTGAAGTTTAAAAATGAGTCGTAAATATTCTCTTGTCTGCTTTTTATGATAGTGGCTTATAAAGCCTCATTTTTATCAAGCAGGAAGAGTCATCCTCCCTGATACCCGTCAATGCAGATGGATGCTATCTTGTGTATTGCACCGGATGATGGTTTGGCAAAAACAAAAGGATGACACATCATGCGGACACTGTAAAATGCTCAACCATGGCAGTGACTGGTTGGTTCGATGGTGTGTGATCAAACCGGAATCAGTTCTTTATTTACCTCTGAGTAAAAGCTTGTATATTACTCTTTAGGTATTCATTATTAACAATAAACTCAAAAGTAAGATATTATGAAAATTGCTCTTGCCTGTGATCACGCAGGTTATTCTTTAAAAGAAGAAATTAAAGTACTTTTACAAAGTCAGGGACATGAAATTTTAGACTTTGGTACCAATAGTGACGCATCATGTGACCTGCCGGATTACATTTATCCTGCATCACTGGCTGTGGCTGAAGGGAAAGCAGAACGCGGTATCTTTGTTGATGGTGTCGGTTATGGCAGTGCGATGATTGCGAATAAAATCGCCGGTTTGTATGCCGCCGTATGTCAAGACCCATTCTGTGCACAATTGGCCCGTACCCATTCTGATACCAATATTCTGTGTATCGGGGCTAAAATCATCGGTTCAGGTATTGCTGCTGAAATCGTCAATACCTGGATGAGCGCTCAATTTCTATCGAACGAAGCTAAATATAAAAAACGTGTCGATAAAGTGATTGAGATTTCTGAAAGGCACTTAAAATCACTCGATAGCATCGAGAAGTAATCAGGTCGTTTTCACTGCTGACGACATGTTCGGGGAGTCGAAAAACAGGCGATTGCCCCGATCATTAGCATGATGCGTTATCAATGCGTATTCGTTTTACTATTCTTCCATTCGATTCCATATCTTAAAATGAAGCATCATTTAGCCCGGGGCGATACGCAGACTGAATATTTCAGATTGTGTTGTTTTATATTTTAAGGTGTTTGGCTTTAACTGGCCGATTTGTTTTTTGAGAAGAGTCAGTCATCGTCCGGTGTTTTGTGTCAGGAAGATCTAATATGTATAGATAGAAATACATTTTGTCTGGCATATGAATAAGGCGAAGAAATAGCGTTATATTGAAATAGCCATGGGGTTAAAGATTGCCTGGCCAAAAATATAACGGCAAGCCATTTTTCTAATATTCAGCCGGGTGAGTAGATATTAAATCTACTGAACCTGTAGCCAACCGATTGCATTTTTGAAGCGGAGTTTGGTCATGTTTTCTTGGGGTGATGAAACGTGACTTAAAACGCTCGGGCAATCGTTTCATAAAATCTATTCTGTTAGTGCGGTGCAGTTTTGGTCAGATCCTGAGGCAGTTTTCAACATACTATATGAAGCACTTACTTCTGATGAAATCATTGCTACATGGTACATGCCAAGATTGCATCACAAAAAATCCAGGCATTCTCAGATAATAGCTCAAGGGCTGGTGACTCAGTTACACTTGGCAGGCTTTGTGGATATTCGTGTCGAAGTGACACTGTTTGAATCGGCTTCTGCAATCCCGTTGATTGCCAGAAACAATGTGAGTTATTGAACCTGAACTGATGTTATTTTTTGCTTTTGTCTGATGAGAGTAGATTAAACCCCGATGTTTTAATCTATCGGGGTTTGATGAACAGCTAAACAGTCAGTAAGAATGAAATACCATATTCAGTGGAATGTTTATGAGGCTCATAGTAGTACTCGTCACCCTGTCTTACGTCATTGGAGGCATTGATATTCCAATATTTGATATAAGGCATAAGAGCAAGTCCTTTGATAGGCCCCCATTTCACACGGCGAGTTAGCGTTAGAGAGGCTCTTGCTCCGGTTCCTTTGGTTTGATGGAAGGATAAATTGTTATACCCGGGGATTGTTCCTAAACGAGTGTGGTTTTCACCGCGTAGAAGAATATCTATTTCCAGCTGTGTTGTGGTTGCCCAGTGATAACCGAATGAGTGGAATATTATGCCAACTGGCAAATAGGTATAAGATTGCTCGCGTTCATATCCTGAGTCGTCTGTGCTAGTTGTCCGATAGGCTGAGTTATCGTTAAGATAACGATATCCCAGGCCGGTATAAGGTGTGATTCTCCAGTTACCGGTGTAAATATCCGGGCCTGTTAATCCTCTTATTTCAAAAATATAATCCGGAATGTCTGACATGCTGCCAGTGTCTGTGCTGGAATAATTGACATTTCCGCTGACAAGTGATCCGTCAAGTCGCATCATCCACTGTTGGTGAATTGCTATATAACCATGAATACCAGTCAGGATGCCTTTTTCTTCCATTTCAGATTCATGGTAGGTAAAACTTGAAATTGCAGATCCGATACTTATTTCTGTTGTGCTTGCTTGTGCTATCAAAGGCATGGAACAGCTGATCAAGATACATATCAGTTGAACATAAATACATCGTTTAACCATAAAAATGTCTACTACTACTTATAGATAATAACTTATCGGTTAATTAAAGATTAGACACAATTAATTAATACCCTTCAACCTTTTTTACATAAGAGCGGATAACTTTTTCATTTCTAAACGGAATACGTCTGCTTGTTCTTTATCTCTGATAAATGCATACTGTTAATATTGAATTAATCAATAATGGGTGTTGTGTGCTACCTTTAATGATGGTCCGCTAAGATATTTTTCATTTGGATGTTGTGAAGGAGATATGATGACAACGCTACATAACAATGAGTTTCAGTTTGAAAGGCAATTATCTGATGTGTCAATATCATTCGTTATAATCAAGAATATATTATTTCGGATGGAGAGCCTTTTGATGGCGTAACCAGTCAGTTTGATGGTGATATTTTGACTATTACGGTTAAAGCTGGACGTCATGGAACGTCTCGCTGTGCAGACTGGTTTGAAAGTTCAGTGGATGGTCAGTATTCACGTATGATTCATACTGATCTGCTCCAGCAAGACTGGACACCACATTAAGCGACATTTTGTTGTTCAAAGTTAACTGGGCTTAGATACCCAAGAGCACTGTGTCTTCTTGCCCGATTATAATCAACCTCTATGTACTCAAAGATCGTTTGGCGCATCTGGTCTCTCGTCATTATCGGCTCATATTGGATCGCTTCAACTTTCATCGAATGGAAGAAGCTTTCTACACAGGCATATCCCAACAATTTCCTTTCCTGCTCATACTTTGTTTTAGATTATAAGCGGTTATAAGATCTCGATAGTCTTTTGAGCAGTATTGACTTCCTCGATCACTATGAACGATAACTTGCTCAGGGAATCCGCGACGGAATAAGGCTATTGATAGCGCATCGCAGACTAGCGTAGCCGTCATTCTGGTACCCATAGACCAGCCGATCACTTGTCTTGAGTAAAGATCAATAATTACCGCCAAGTATAGCCAGCCTTCGCTTGTGGCGATATAGGTGATGTCACCTGCCCACTTTTGATTCGGAGCCACTGCGTTAAAGTCCTGAGCCAGCAGGTTCGGAGCAACAGGTATCTTATGCTTGCTGTCCGTCGTACACTTGAATTTGCGTGCAGCTTTCGCAACTAATCCCTGACGTTTCATGCTCGCGGCGATGGTTTTTACATCGTGTTTATTACCATTTTCTTCAAGTTCTTTTTGAATGCTCGTTGCGTTGAGTGACTTTATTGCGATTATCAATCCAATAATAAAACCCACTTCGAGAAACCCCAAATACCTTAGCCATACGGACAATCCTATACTGCATCAGGTGTTCGAGCATAAACTCATAGCAATCTACTTTAGATTTTTCGCGAAGTAGGTGGCGGCCTAATGGGATGGTCTGCTCCTCCCTCTGATATCTATACTCAGCAAGGGAGATCGCAAAAGCAAGGAGACCGACCATGTCTAGTTCAAATGTGGATATCTACGGTATCGACCTAGGAAAAAACTGGTTTCACATCGTAGCAATGGATCGCCAAGGGCATATTCTCTGGCGGAAGAAGCTTAATCGAAGTCAGCTTAAAACCTTTGTGATTAACACTCCACCTACAATTGTAGCGGTTGAAGCTTGTCCGGGCTCCCAATACTGGGGAAGATTGTTTAATGATGCAGGGTTCTCAGTAAAAATTATTCCCGCTCAGTTTGTTAAGCCGTACTTAAAATCAAACAAGAATGACTTCAATGATGCTGCCGCAATCGCTGAAGCAGGCAGTCGTGGCACTATGCGCTGTGTTTCCCTAAAGACGCACGAACAACTTGCCTTACAAGCGACTCATCGAGTAAGACAGCGTTTTATTGTTGAGCGCACAGCTACTGTGAACCAAATGCGGGCTTTACTACTTGAGTACGGCATTACAGTTCCTGTAGGTCGCAAAGTTTTCGAACGCAATTTACCTAGCATCTTAGAGGATGCGGAAAATGGACTTCCCGACTTTATTCGTGCTTTAGTGTTTCGCTTACGAGAGCGTTGGCAACATCTTGATGTTCAAATTGATGAGATGAGCGAGCAATTACAACAGGCCTCAATTGCGTCAGAGAAATGTCAACTTATATCCAGCGTCCCAGGTATTGGCCCAATTGTCGCAACTGGGTTAATTGCAGCGGTTGGTTCAGGCACTCAATTTAAGAGAGGCAGAGATATGTCGGCATGGTTAGGCTTGGTTCCCAGACAATACGCCACAGGCGGGAAAAGCAACCTTGGTGGTATAAGTAAAAGAGGTAACGTTTATCTACGCCGTCAGGTGATACAAGGGGCTAAGGCATTAAAGATACACATGAAGCGAGATAAATCCGCACTCGGGCAGTGGATAGCCAAGTTAGAGGCGACACATCATCACCATGTTGTTTTAATTGCCCTGGCTAACAAGATAATGAGAATTTGTTGAAAGGTATTGCCCTCGGGGCAGGAGTATCAACCTTATCCAGCTTCGGCTGTGAAATAGCATACAACGAACTATATTTTCCATAGATTTTGCGAGAAACAAGCTGATGACAGAAGCGTTAAACCCACGATGTTGAAGCCTGGCTAAAAAAGCAGTCTTTTATGACTGAGCGCTTTATTAGGACAACAACGTGCGGATCCCATCAAGGCCAGAACACTAGATTGTTCACCAACAGGCCGGATACATTGACGCAAACGTCTTCTGAAGCG
Organism: Candidatus Celerinatantimonas neptuna; assembly: GCA_911810475.1. Classification (NCBI taxonomy): domain Bacteria; kingdom Pseudomonadati; phylum Pseudomonadota; class Gammaproteobacteria; family Celerinatantimonadaceae; genus Celerinatantimonas; species Candidatus Celerinatantimonas neptuna. The sequence goes on along the minus strand of OU461276.1, from coordinate 4,090,739 downwards.
AGCTTTTACTTGCAAAAACGGAGCAGACCATACATTTTTTACGATATCTAGCTCTTCAGCTTGCTCAGCCAATAATCGTTTGAGTTTGGCATTTTCAGTGGCGAGTTCCCTTTCTCTATCGCTGATTTTCGCATCTTTTTTGACGGCTTTACGCCACCCATAAATTTGAGATCCATACAACGATAGCTGTCGTGCAGCAGCAGCGACACCGACTTTCTCTGCTAACTTAAGCGCTTCGGCTTTAAATTCAGGAGCATGTTTGATTCATGTTTTCTTAGTTGTCATTGTTCACCTCGTTAGTGATTGTACTCACTTAACTCAGTGTCCAAAACTTCTGGTGCGGATCACACTTAGCATCTAGTCAATTAACAGCGGATGAAAATGCAAAAAATGGAACATTGGATGACTATCGACTTTCACAATCGGGAACGCATAAATTTATTGTTTCATAATACTTTTTAATTGATATTCAATCTAATTTCTTCAGTAGGTCAGTGCCTGCTGGCCTTCTTGAGTATGCTATCGTAGTGGACATCTTTAGGCTAATTGTTGGATGAGGATATCATTAATTAATCATCTGAATATCAATGGGCTGTTAATTACTATCGTGTTGTTCAGGTACTTTTTATGCGTTATAAACTGGAAATCCTGATACAGCCTGACTATGGTTAAAACGGTCAATAATATGTGAGGATATGGATATGTCTTTTCATCTGAATCGTTCTTCGACAGGGCATTTTATTAAGAACGTTAAATCGTTATCAAATGGTTTGCAGGGGATCCCTTTAAATGTATTGCTGAACGATCATTTTATTCAGCGTTGTTCATTTTGTCGGGATGTCAGCGAATTTTTTTCAGGTTATGAGTTTAAAGTGGACTCAGCTGATATGCTTGATGAGTTTCCAAAACAACAAATCGATGATTTTATCGCACAGCATAGTGATTACCTTTCATGGGATGAAATGAGAAACCAGGCGGTTAAGGAATATATTCTCTTACATTTAGCCAGAGGGAATGAGCCTTCATGAAGAATATGATGATTATTTTAGTAACCCCGCCATTGAGCGGGGTTTTTTATTTTACGGTTCTTTTGCGGCTTTATCTACCGGTATCAGGTAGATTCGATCATGTTGAAACATATCGATGGTGGCGGGAAAGGGGGCAATAGGCCTGTTTGAAAACAGATGTTGGCATGAGAGGATGGCGCATCATAATCGAAGGGATAGGAATATTGTATGTTAGAGCCAATGACGGAATCTTCATTTTCTAAGTATCTTGAGCAATCTGTGGTCATTTATGCCAAAGAAAATGTCGCCTCAGGCCGCTGGCCAGAGCAGGGGGCTTTAGCCCGCTCAGTAAAAGAATTCAGTCAGTTATTACCACAAGGGCTCAATAGCCCTAATCAACATCTGTTTCATATTTGCAATCCACAAACAGGTGAGCATGTTGGAATATTGTGGCTATCGATTGAACCTGACAGCCTGAGTGCCTTTATATTTGACATTGAAATTGATGCGCCTTTCCGGCGTCAGGGGTTTGCAACCCAGGCATTAAAACAAGCAGAAGCTTTTGCTAAGTCGCAGGGAATGGCTAAAATCGGTTTGCATGTTTTTCATAATAACACCTCAGCTCAGACGCTTTATACTGCGTTGGGCTATCGAGTTGTTAGCAGCAATATGGCCAAAGCGCTATTTTAAACATCACTTCAAACATTACGTGGCTATAAACGTCCTAAAGTCGATTACTCAGGCCACGAATCGGTTGCTATACCTAATGTTCTTAATCGCGAATTTGATGTTTCTCTGCCGAATCAGTGGTGGGTCAGCGATATTACGTATATCCATACGCATGAAGGTTTTTTGTTCCTGGCTGTGGTAATGGATTTGTACGCACGAAAGATTGTCGGCTGGTCTATGTCACCAAGAATGACAGAAGAGCTTGTTTTATCGGCCATCACAATGGCATATTGGAAAAGAAAGCCAGAATCGACGGTTCATTTACACGCCGTTCAGGGTAGCCAATATTCAAGTCGGAAGTGCCGTAAGCTACTGGAATCATTTGGTATAAAACAAAGCATGAGTCGTCGTGGGAATGGTCATGATAACGCAGTAGCAGAAAGCTTTTTCAGTAATTTGAAGAAAGAAAAAGTTCGCGGCAGACAATATAAAACGAGGGATGAGTCCCGACTCGACATTTTTAATTATATTGAAATGTTTTATAACCTTAAAAGGCGGCATACAAACAACGGGCGTCAGTCACCAACAAAATATGAAAAGCAATATTTTAATGGCCTGAAAGGTGTCTAGAATTTTCAGGCCTTACCAGAAGCAACCAAAACAGCGTTAGTCATGCCTTTTATACAGAGAGTTTTAGGCTATGATGTTTTTAATCCTTCTGAAGTTATACCCGAATTTACCGCAGATGTTGGCTTAAAAAAAGGTGAAAAAGTTGACTATGCATTAGTATTAGATGATGTCGTTCAAATTTTAATTGAATGTAAGAAAGCTAATGAAGAATTGAATATCAAGCATGCAAGTCAGCTATTTCGTTATTTTTCTGTTACTAACGCCAGGATTGCTATTTTAATAAATGGTATTATATATCAGTTTTATACTGATTTAGATAAAACCAATAAAATGGATGATAAGCCTTATTTAGTTTTAGATTTAAATAGCGTTGATCAACATCTTATTCCTGAATTAAAAAATTAACGAAGAAAAATTTTGACTTGGAGTCTATTATTGGTTCTGCCGATGCCTTGAAGTCTGTTAGCCAAATTAAATCGTTATTATCTGCACAATTTAAAGAACCAGAAGAAGACTTTGTTCGTTTTTTTGCTTCGAGAATCTATGATGGTGCCTTGACTGCAGGCGTTCGTAAAAAATTTAGTCTATTAGTTAAACGGGCATTAGATGAATATTTAAATGATAAAATTAATTCCAGATTGAAATCTGCGATTGATAATACAACCCAATCAACAAATAGCAGTGCTAATGAAGAATGTATAGATGAGGAGGTTGTAGAAAGTAAAATAGTAACAACAGATGAAGAGATGGATGGATTTAATATCATTAAAGCAATTATTAGGCAAGAGGTTGATCTTTCAAGAGTCTTCGATCGAGATACACAGAGTTATTTTGGTATATTACTGGATAATAACAATAGGAAACCAGTTTGTAGGTTACATTTTAATTCGAAAAATAAATATATTGGCATATTTAATGAAGATAAAAAAGAAACTAAAATTTTTATAGATAATCTTAATGATATATTTAATTATTCGGATGAAATATTATCCAGTTTAAGGCTGGCTATGAATGTTTGATAAAGGTGTTATCCAAAGTTTAGAGGCTGAATAAAACATCATACTATGATGTAGATTCTTGGCTTGATTGGTACAATTAGTCTACACTTGCCTATCATGACGCATATATATGCGGGAGATTATGTGAAGTACGAATACGAGGTTATGGCGGCACTGGTGCAGTTTGCCCAGCCGAATACTCGTCTGATTAGCCGGGCGACCGGAATTTCTGAGCGCAAAGTGCAGGGTGTGTTAAAAACGCTGTGTGATGAGATGAAGATGGATATTCAGCGGGTTCGTGAAAATCGCCAATCTTATTTTAAGATCGTGTCGTGGGGCGTTTTTGAGTCGGGGGAGCTAATCCGCCAGCAGTTGGAGCATCTTGATTTAGTCAACGTCAAAGCGGCTCGCCTGGCGGCCAGACTGGGACATTCATTCACAACACTGGCTGATAAACAGCGCTATTTTGATACGGTGAAATTGCAAAACTATCAGGAGAGTCAGCGTCTTGAAGGGATGACCGGTGATGATATGCCATTGCCGGATGATTTCGCTCAGTTGCAGCAATGTGAAAAAGAGTTGATAGATTATTATACCCGTCGATCCAAAAGGCGCATCGCCAATGCTGGATAAATACGGAGCGGGCCATGACCCGTACTGCTATAGCGATTCTCCGGTGCTGGTTAACCGGCTGGGGATTAAAGACCGCGATGAATTAGAAGAAGCCGAACGTCAGTTATCCCGGATTGCGGCCGCTAAAATTCAGTTTCAGTTACCGCCTTATGATCTCGCTTATTTGTGTCGTATCCATACCATCTTATTTGAAGCAGTCTATGACTGGGCCGGTGAATTGCGCATGATCGATATCAGCAAAGGTCAAACCCGGTTTTGCCATGTTCCTCATATCGAGCGTGAAGCAAACTGCCTGTTTAAGCAATTGGCCGATGAGGCTTACCTGGCAGGGCTTGATTACGAACCTTTCATCAGTCGGCTGGCTGAATATTACTGCGAGCTCAATATGGTCCATCCTTTCCGGGAGGGGAACGGCCGTGCTCAGCGGGTTCTATTTGAACATGTTGCTATCAATGCCGGATATCAAATCGATTATTCTTCAATTAGTGTGAAGGAGTGGGTTGAAGCGAATATTGCCGGTGTGCATTGTGACTATACCAAAATGAGGCGATTGCTTGGCCTTTGCATTGGTTAAGGAGTGTTTAACATTTCACAATCGGAATATCGCTCCAGCGGGTAGTGTAGCGGGGCGATAAAAAATCCCGGCGCATGGCCCATTGGCATTGGGTTTTATCGCTGGCGATAGACAGTGTGCCGGGGCCATAACGGTGATTGATACGGTCTAAACAGTTGAGTACATCCGGTTTGTCATCGGGGGCATGAAAGAGATCCAATTGTTGGGTGTGTGCATCTTCGAGCTCAATGGCTCCGATGCCGCATTTATAGTAGGCAATGCCTGGTTTAAACAGCTGAGGCATCAGCTTGGTAATGGCATGTGCAAAGACACTGGCATCACAGCTGGCAACCGCAAATTCATGAATAAACCAGCGTTTGAAAAATTGCTCATCGTGCGGTGAATTACTGGCAAAGATCACCAGACGCCGGGCCTGTGACCCTTGTTTTCGAAGCTTTTGGGCTACAATCACAGCATGTGCCGTCAGGGCGGCATGAAGGTCATCGGCCTGGGTAATCCGCTGACCAAACGAGCGGGTTGAGTAGATCTCTTTTTTACGCTGGCGAACCTCATCCCATGATAAACACGATATGCCGTTTAACTCCTGAACAGTGCGCTCCAGAATGACACTAAATTCCCAGCGCAGCTTTTTAGCATCTGCATTGGCCAGATCAAGGGCTGTTTTAATCCCCATCTCTTCGAGCCGTTTGCAAAGGCGATGCCCGACCCCCCAGACATGGCTGACATCCATTTGGGATAGAATTTGCCGGCGAATGGATTCGTTGTCGATAACTGCAACTCCCTGATAGCCCAGCTTTTTTGCGGCATAGTTAGCCGCTTTAGCCAGTGTGGCACTCGGGCCGAACCCAACGCCGACCGGGAGTTTGGTTTCATGCCAGACGGTTTTTCGGATCAGCTGACCATAGGCCGCCCATGAGTCGACTAATTTTTCAAATCCGTGAAACTGCAAGAATGATTCATCGATGGAGTAAATATGTTGTTGATCGCAAAACCGGCCAATGACCGCCATCATCCGGGCGCTTAAATCCGCGTAGAGTTCGTAGTTGGATGAACGAACAACCACCCCCTGGCGGGCCAGGGTCTCTTTGATTTTAAAATAGGGTCCGAAGCGGGGAATATTCAACCGGCGGGCAATCGGACAAACCGCACAGACACAGCCATCGTTATTGGTGAGTACCACCACCGGCTTATTGCGAATGGATGGATCAAAAACTTTTTCAGCACTGGCATAAAACGAGACGGCATCAACTAGCGCGAACATAACCGGGCACTCCCTCGTAGCATCCGAACGGCCCGAATCACCACCCCCTCAAGCTGAAATACATCGGTTTCCCGAATGGTGACTGGTGAATACTGCGGTGATGCAGATAACAGTTGACGATGTTGTTTATCAATGATTTTGCAGACCAGCTCCCCATTGTAGTTGGCGACGATGACATCGCCGTTTTGGGTATCCATTGCGCGGTCGACGATCAAGATATCTCCATCGAAAATACCGATTTCTTGCATGGAACAGCCTGAAGCAAGCGCTAAAAAAGTCGCGTTGGGGTGGTGAATTAATAGATCGTCCAGCGATAGGCCCAATTCTTTATATTCGGCTGCCGGGGACTCAAACCCAGTGATCCCTGCCTGGGCACAGATTGGTGCAACTTTCATAACAAATCAAAAATACTGTATATAAAAACAGTATATATGAGGTTACCCCTAAATGCTAAAAAATATCTCACAGCATTTTAAGGGGGATTGATTAGGGAGGGGAACTTCAGCATGGTATCTACAGTCATCCTCATTTTTTTGAAGTTTGTAAAGCCTGTTATGCTTGGGTTTATCGAGAGGGTGGTTCGTTTTTCCTTAGTTTATTGCTCTGAATTTAGCTGCATGGTGTGATCCTGAATGGTTACTTTTTATCCTTGTTCCGGCTTACTTTTGTGCCATCATCTGAGACTTTTATCCGGGTATCCCCGACAACCAAATCCGTCTCTTTTTTCATGATTTCAGCCAGTTGGGCATTCATTTCTCTGGCCAGATCCACAAACTCTTTGGTTGAAGCTGTATTAATGTCAAATTGACGCGCTTTTTCGGCCATGTCCTGCTGGTGTCGTTTCCCTTCGGATTTCAGTTGTGCAAGTCTTAACTCATTTTCCAATTGATATTTTTTTAACCGTTCCATCCGTTCCATCCGTTCTTTTTCCCGATCTTTTAAGACCTCATCCTCTTCTTTTCCAACGGATGCCTCTTCTATCATCATAATAAGTGCCATGACAACCGGTGCTATCATTCCGACGACTGGCGTAAAGGCCCCTTCTTTCAGAAAGTAGCCGGACAGGCAAGTGATCAATACCAGAATTACGGTAGTCGGCATTGCCCACTTTCCGACCAGTACCATGACGATTTCCTGCGGGACTTTGAATGTTTTTTCCAGCTGCTCGTTTTCTTCCGGTAATCCTAGGTCTTCAGTTTCATCAAATACATTATCATTATCCTGTTCATGATATTCAGATATCTCAGTACTCCTTTATGATGATAAAGATTTCAGTGATGAAAATTCAAAATGAGAGTGTATGAGTGAAAATGATGAATTCAGGAACGAAACCAGTTTGCGAGCCGGAAGATGAAATGAGAAAGGAGCCCAGCCATTTATCTCTCCACCACTTTAGCTGTTCAGTTTGTTCCATCATTCTGATTTTGCGCTCTGTTTTTGCTTGTTTGTATTTTTTATGAGTGACCAGATTTTTTAATATAATGGACAGAATTAAACGATAAGTTTCTCTTATCATGATGTTTTCTCCGAAATATTAATCGACTTTGTCATTTGTTCAGATGGTTTTATTTTATGACACAGATCACAAAATAACTCGGAGAATTTAATGGGAGACTCTGTTCCATTCTGTGGATTCAGTAAAATAATTTAAGACCCCCATCGTATGAACTCAGTGATAGCAAGGGTTAATGTGGTGATTGGCCTAAGTGAATCCCTTATTTTTATTTCAGGCCATCCACCGGATAAGTCCTGTGACATCAAGGTGATAGGATAATTTAGACCATCTTCCCTACAAATCCAGTGATACCAAGGGATTATAAGGCAGGAGGTTTAGCTTTACTGGTTTACTGAAAAATATAGAGGTTAATATTGGGGAGTATCATCTTATTGTCGTGAAAATATTTTAGCAGTTAATCGATTACTTCGGGTAATGACGATCTCATGATGATTGGCTGCCAGAGCAGGGCGAGAGCGTGAACATAAACCCTGTAAATAATTCTGTGTAACTGCTCGGGGTTACAAGTAATCAGTAAGTCTGTCTTCGAACATAATCATAAAGCGATTCAAGGCTTGTCACCAGTTCCTGATCGGCATCGTCCATTTTTTCGATGCGTCTTGGATCGCTAGATACACCACCTTCCTAGCTGATTCATCCGTCGGGAACAGCTTCCGTTTCTTGGTAGCCTTTCTGATTACGCTGTTCAAGGACTCAATAGCTTTCGTTGTGTAGATTGCTTTTCGGATGTCTTGAGGGTAACACCGAACAAGGTGTAACGGTAGACTTATCTTGGAGAGCTAGTTAGAGGTATTATTTAATACAACTAGTAAGGAAGATAAGAATGCCAAGACCTGTTTCCGCTGAATTTAAACGTGAATGTGTCGAGCTTGTTCTTGTTCATGGCTATAAGCATAAAGACGCTGCAAAAGCGATGGGAGTTGGATTGTCCTCGATTCAACGATGGGTTACTCAATATAAGAAAGATCAATCAGGACAAACGCCTAAGCCAGCAGCATTAACCCCAGAGCAACAACGGATCCAGGAACTAGAAAGACAAGTTAAACAGCTTCAGAGTGACAATCAGCTATTAAAAAAAGCGTCAGCCTTCTTCGCTATGGAAATGAACAACGGCAGCAAGTCGCGTTAAATCTGAAGAAGGCAGGATACAGTGTACGACAGGTATGCCGTTGTCTATCGCTTGCATCTAGTACTTTTTATTATCGGAGCAAGCCTAAAGTTATTGATTCAGAACGTGTTCGGTTAGAAGCTGCGATGAAGCAGGTTCATGCTGATATGGATGCCACTTATGGCAAGCGGAGAATGCTCTCAGAGCTTCTGGACATGGGATTTAAGCTTGGTATTGATAAAGTTCGCCGTTGGATGAAGCGCTTAAATTTAATTGCTAAACGGCCAAAGCAGCACAGCTATCCATCAGGAGGAACTCCTTCAGTGATAGCTCCTAACAAACTGAATCGTCAGTTTAATCCAGAGGAGATTAATCGTTATTGGTCTGGGGATATTACTTTCGTCAGAACTCAACAAGGCTGGCTATATCTCGCTATCGTCATGGATTTATGTTCACGTAGAGTTATCAGTTGGGCATTCTCCGATAGACCTAATAGTGAACTGACAGCACGAGCTTTACGTTTAGCCACACAGAAAAGAAAAACCAAAGGTAATATTATCTTTCACTCTGATCAGGGCTGCCAGTATACCAGTGACTACTTCCAAAGGACTTTGCAGGAAAATGGTATTAAGTCCAGTATGAGTCGACGAGGGAATTGCTTAGATAATGCCGGAACAGAACGGTTCTTTAGAAGCTTAAAGTCAGAACGAAAACACTATAAGCTGGGAAATATTTCACCAGCTCAATACGAGATGAAATTAAGAAAAGCTGCCTAAAACTGTCTCCAATTTAAGTTGACCGTTACAGTTTTCTGAGCGTTAGACAGAAAACCGCAGTAAAACAGGTGTGCAGGCTTGCATGCATAAGTTTTAGAGATACTGCAGGATGAAAATAAAAAGTATTATTGATTTAACTGATAATTGTGAGGCGTGTCAAGTTTTATTCTGCTTGAAATCCGCCGATCACAACGCCGCAAACATGAATATGCGCTTCGAAAATAGGCTGGTAAGCCGGGTTGGGATTGAGCGGGCGAAGGTAGAGTTCGGCAAATTCGTCTTCGGCGAGTTCTTTAAATGTGTAGCCTTTATCGGTTTTTGCGATGACACGCTGGCCTGGTGTGGCCTGTTGTGTCGGGTCGATAAAAATAATCATGCCTTCAGGGTAGCTGCGGCCATAAGGTGTGGCCATGGAATCGCCGATGACGCGTAAAGCAAAGGTTTGTGCTGAGGCCTGGCTGAGTGGGCAGAGTATCTTCTCGTTCATGGGTATTGATTCACCCTGAAAAAGCGGATCAAACTGGGCAATTTGCGGCCAGTCAATAATGGGGATTTCCCGATAATCACCCAATGCGGGGGCATGCTCTGTTTCAGTTGAGGTTGCCCAGCGTGGGGAATTTAGACCAAATTGTAACCATTCGATCGACACATTCAAAACACAAGCAAAGCGTTCTAAATTACGGGGCTGTAAAGGAAAAGTCATGTATCTATCGGCACTTCATGCGGCAATTTATGCGTGTGGTGGACAGAAACGACTGACCGATTCGGTCAATCGTCTTTCGGATGGGGCAGCCGGTCTTCGCCAGAATAATGTGTGCAAATGGGTTCAACTGGGACGCGTCCCCGGGAAATGGGTGCTGATGGGTGAACAGGTCAGTGGCATTCCCTGTTGGGAGCTTCGCCCGGATTTGTACCCTCCCGAGCGTTTTAAATCTCAGGATGCCTGAACGAGCTGATATTTGGGTTATCGGGGCGAAGTGAAAAACTCATTATTTTTTAAAGAGAGAGTAAGAGGCTTATGGGTCTGTGCCAACACATCCTTTGAAAACCGATGAACCGATGATTATGGAAAGGAATAAGTGTTGTTATGTCGATTAAGTTAATGACCGATGTTTGGGATGCCCCGGCTTTTAAAGGGAATACCAAGTTGATTATGTTGCGTCTGGCTGATTTTGCGAATGATGAAGGGTTGTGTTGGCCATCGGTTTCGACGATCGCCCGAAAATGTACGGTATCGGTTTCGACTGTAAAAACGCAAATTCGCCAGTTGATTGTCGCGGAGTTTATCACGGTGAAAAATCGCCTGAAAACGACCAGTGAAGGTAAGATCACCAATGATACCAATTACTACCAGATTAATATGACCCGTCTTCATCAGGTTGTTTTAGCTGCGGGTGAAATGCAACCGGGGCAGAAAGTTATCCGGGGGCAAAAAACGCTTCAACCGGGGGCTAAATCTGGCTACAAACCATCAATAGATCCGTCATTTGAAAAGAATAACCCCATAGCCCTTGTGGTTTAAAGAGTGAATTTGATTCATTTGAAGCTCCTTTTGCGATAACGCCCGGAGGAAAATCTCCGTCAACCCGGCAACGAAATCAGAGTGAATTACCGGGCTCGTTCGTTGTGAATGATGCGATGAGAGCCTGGTATGACGCTCAGGAAGGGTTTGTGTTGAGCCTTGAGTCGGCAACAGCAACCTGGGCAGATGCCATGCGGGCCAAAGGGTATAAAAACCGGGATTGGATTGCTGCCTGGCGTAACGGCATGCGTCGACAGAATATGTGGGCGAAAGCGAAACCAGCCCGATCTGGGCAGGCTACTTTTGGGGCCAATTAATTACCCGGTGAGCAGGCTGATTATCCGCTGCCTGAGGAGTCGTAAAAGTATGACAACGTTTCGAAGCATTGAGGAGTTATGGCGTTATCGGGACAGTGAAGCAGCGCGTTTTTCCTGCGAGTGTGTCAGGCTGCGCATTCAGAGCAAGTTGTCTGCGACATTGGGCCGAAGCGGGATACGAAAGTCGCATGCGCATTGTTCTCTTGATAATTATATGACTCATCACGCTTTTTAGACGTCGGCTCAACAGTAGCGTCAGCAGCATAATTTGAGAGTGGTTCATCAATAGCTTGAGTATTTTGAAAAAGGGCAGACAGCTTTGTGATGTTAGGAAGCCCTGGTACGGGGAAAAATCATCTTGCGAGTGTAATTGGTGATATAATTATCAAAAAGGGGGGTGAGCTGTCATTGCAACGGTTAATGGTGAAAATAAGAGCGACTTACCGTAAAGATATCCTGTATTCAGAGACCAAATTACTTTAATGGCTGGCAATTTGTGATGTGTTAGTGATTGACGAAGTAGGTATTTAGCGTGGCAATAACAATGAGCAAGTCATGTTGAATGAAATGATTAACCGACGTTTGATGGAGCAAAACCCAACCGGTATTTTAACAAATTTAGATAAGAACAGTTTATCGGATGTGATTGATTTACGGGTGCTGGATCGAATTCTTGAAGGGCATTCAATGTGGTTGACGTTTGATTGGCCCAGTTATCGGCGATTGAGTCGGGGGAACGTATGATCAGAATTGAAAAGTTATTAACAAAATTTGGATTAACAGCCGTTCGTTATAGTGAGAACACTGGTGGGGAAACACTTCAGTCTGTTGATGAACAGTTAGCGGCTGTTGGTATTGTCTGGCATGATGCTCCGGTTGGCTTTTTACTTTTAATGGCTGAATGTAATAATGATCGTCATGCGTTGACTGAGTTGATGCACCTGGTTTTTCAGCAGTCGGCACAGCTTTTAACTGATAACTGGCGGGAATTTTATCCTCAGCAGGCGGTCACTGCGTTATGTGTGACCTCGGTTGCCATGGCTATGAACCAACAGGGGGGCCATTGCCCGGAATGCAATGGCACAGGTAGAGTGCTTCGCCACCGTAAGACGATTAAATGTCAGGCTTGTGAACAGGGGGGGACCCCCTGGACAGATGAAACAATGTTTGCTGTCTTTTGTGAACAATTACCGGTAACGGTTGAACGTTTTAAACAATATAAATCCTATATTAATTCTCTGGTTAAGTGGCTGTTGGCTCAGCGAACTGAGGCTATTTTAGTGATGGATAAACGTATAGAAGAGGAAAAGGCTGAAGCAATGAAGGTGGCTTGATTTCAGTGGTGCTGGCGAAAACTGTGTTTTTAGAGTAAATAGCTTCTTGATGTGTTTTTAAAACCATCATCCGATGTGTGATCTTATTAATCATGATTGCCCTGGATGATGGTTTTAAACTTTTTGAGCCCATCACTATCTAGCTTGAATAACGCAATATAATGATAACCCCTGCGTATTAACTCCCGAATGACCTGTTCAAATAGATCGGTTGTCATTTTGTCGGTGTTTGATTCAAAGGTCACTACTGTTTTTAGCTGTTCCGATTGAGGATCAAGTGAGAAAAACTCCTGCGTTTGAGCAATCCAGTTGATCCAGATACTGGCCTGTGGATGCTGTTTGGTATCCATATCCATAATATTGATGAAATCAATCGCGGTGTTTTTGAGAATATCTGAGTTACGAAGGGCCTGGTAACCGGGTTTGTGGCTCCAGTAATTGGAAGCCTGAGGGATCGTCAGTAAGATTTTAATTTCTTTAGTACTTGGATATTGGCGAATTTTATTTAAGGTGGCATTGAGTTTTGTCCAGTGAGCGGTTGTCCATTCGTCAAGTTGCGGGTTTTCAATGTCTAGATCAATAAAATCAAGATAGCCATTAAGTGAAGACTGAATACTCAGAAGCAGCTTGATGAAATCATCTGGTTTTTGATAAAGATGACTGATCGGGTTGATGAGTTTGTCGGTGGAAGGGGGATTCCCTCCTAGTGTGACGCCGAGCTGGCCACCGCCCTGGGCAAATTGAATCACAGGCTTTGTATAAGATGGGCGTTTAAGCAGATTTCCATCATCACCATCCCAAATATACAGTTGGCTGGCAGATGTAAGATGTTGCAGCTGGGTGTGGCTATACCACATGCCCCATGAAATAGATTGCAGGTGATCGTGAATGTTTAAGTCAGTGAGTGATGTCTGACTGGAAAGATGGGGAAGAACATGAGACCCCATGACATAGAAGAAAAAATTGCGATTGGAAATCATCTGAAGACCGTATATGTCAGATTAGGAATATTATTATTAATATAGTCAATATTATCTCTGGTTTTTAAAAATGTGATCTTATTTTTGTTTTCGTTTGATCAGTTCCACTGAAATGTCACAGTATCATCTATAAGGTAAGACCTTGCCTGATGGCGGAATTTTTTGTTTCTGGGTCTCGGAATTTCATTGTTCTATCTTCCTTTGCCGCCTGTTTGGTAGTTTTGTTATTAATTTATAACTCATTAATCGAGTGTCTGTGTATTTCGGACTGTCGTTAACTATCGCCTATGAAAGAGTCATTGTTTAGCAAAATCTCCTATCTATGGGGGGTAATTACCGGGCTGTTTGGCACAATTGATTTAAATAAAATTGCAATATTTATTGGTATCTTAGTCACAGATTTTTACTGCAACAGAGAACTTTTATTATCGCCGAAAGACCTTCGAACTGCATGCGCAGGAGGCGTCCCGTCAGGATGAATATTAGCGGATCAGAAAAAGATACTTATTGCCGTTGATGCAGATGTGTTGAAACAAGCAAAGGCTTATGTGGTAAATGTTGATCACCTTCAATCTGAAATTATACTGTTATAGAGAATTCTTCAAGGTGGTGGGAGATGTTTGGATGCAGGACTAATTTCTGCAGAGCGTTTACCGGACGCATCGACTTTATCTAAAGGCAATGCGATTAAAGCCACTGGTGATTCACTAATGATTCTGCGTTTATGACAGCTCTTAAAACTAAATCAGCGATTGATTCTTATTTGAAAAAATACGAACCAATATGTTAGCTAATAGTTCACGTTCTATTGGGGGTTCGTCTGTTAATACGGATATATCTACCCATTTTATTGATTTAATAACCAGTAGCGAGGAAGGTGTCGATATTTGGTTGTAATGTGATCTGGATAGAACTGTTATTGCAAAGGCAAGGGGGTATTCACCCACAGCTGATTAATACTATTTTCGATGCATTCCCGTATCTTCTGGATAAACATATCGATTTACTGCTGACGGTACTTATGAGCTTATTGCATGGAGCGAATTACATGATGCAATCTTTCAAAGATAAAAATAACAAGCTATTTGGTTATTGAAAATAATGTCGAACAGGCAACTATTGATGCTTATGCTTCTCGGTGGAATGCTTCACTGACTGCGTTTTCTGATGACAAATATTATGATGCGATAAAATCCACTGAAGCGCAAAAGAAAGCAGTTAAAGCTGTTTTGGCTCGTTCTAGCCGATACTCGCTTGTCGAGCTGTTAGTCGTGAAATTAACCGCTTAGAAGATGCTGGCACTGACGCAAGCGCATGGCGGAAATATCGCATGGCGCAGCTTAATGTGCCAGAGAAGGATAATTTCCTTTTTACTATGATCTGGCGGGCCAAAGTAACCGGCTCAGTTTTCGGTAAATAGCTGACGGGACCCTTTGACCCCGTTGATGGCTAATCGAACGTTAATATAAAGTCATCAAAGGGCCGTCAAGCGGGGCTAAGGTTACTCATCATGAAATTAATAATCAAGATTAATCATACCAAAGTATTAATGCTTTAATGTTCTTTACAAACAGAAAATGTGTATAGCGAATCAAAGTAAGTCAGAAATTCAGGATTACCCGATCCTGCAATTTTTTCGGCTTAATAGCCGCTGGCATCATCAGGCTGACGGTAAAATCGTGTTGATCCTCGCACTGGCGGTCATGTTGCGGCTTAATGGCAAAGTAGGTTGTCTGGATGCCAATCATCTACTCCGATTACTCAAGAGGCGAAGCATGAGTGTCACCTTATCACCTATTCAAAATTTTGATCTGAACGGTGTAACTGTTTATGCGATTGAAGCATTACCTGTGTTGGGGCCTCTGGCTCAGACTGTGGTTCACCTGGTTGGTACTGTCCCTAACAAAACCGGGGTCAATTTTAATGAGCTGATTCGTTTGTATAACTACTATGATGCGATGGCTGGATAGTAAAGGCCCTGTGAAGGGACACTTCCGCTATCTGTTACCGTATGTTAAATGAGTACTCTATGTGACTATGGTTGCAGGAAATAATTCCAGCTTACCCAATTTTGTGAATGTCATCGCCGATTTAGATGGGCGAAATGCTTATTGTGGGGTTCAGGCTTGGTATGTTTCTTGTCTTGATGGCTCAAGGCAACAGGTACAGGTTGGACAAAACTGTTCAAATTGTTAGGCCTGGATAAAAATAACCAGACACAGGCGTAGTACGCAGCAGAAGCAGAGTTGGATGCGATGTTTCCGCGTGCTTTTCAAGTGACTTTTCCTTTATCTTAATTCGAACGTTTATTTTTCTTTGTGATTAATGCCTCGCTCACTTATTCAATCTATTAAATTTCACCCGGGATACCTTTTGGCAGAGGATTAAGCCCGATTTTAGCGAGCTGTAAAATAATTATGGCGCATATGTTTGCTCTTAGCTTAGTCTGGATGTTCTCATCAGAAAACTGTTTTGTCTGTATGAATGAATCGTGATTTAGTTGTAACTTCTTTTTGTAGTTGAGGTTATTTAGATGTTTTTTCATACGTTTGTCTTTTCTTTTGCTAATTTTATAAGAGGGCTATTACTTACTTAGGTGATAGTTTGGCAGCTGTTTGCTGTTTCTTGAGGTGATACATTGCGCAGCAATCGACGCAATGGCAACTTCAGGATGAAATGAACAGTAATGCTGCCCATCATGGTCTTATAAATGTGCTCAATATAAACAGCATTCATTATCCTGGTTCAGGTTTGAGATGGAGTTGGTTGAGAGCGTTTAGCTAGCACGGGAAATATCGGATGAATCTTCTAAAAAAATTAACGGTTCGATCGCAGATTGCCACACCAATTATATTGCTTACTGTATTGATTCTGATTTTGGCCATTATTGGATGGCGCAGTAATGAACGATTATCGACCGATACCCGGTACTTAACGGATCATTTGGCCCCGGCATCGGTTATGGCGTTAAATGCAGACAGGGATTTGTATCAGTCAGTGGTTGCGCTTCGCGATTATGTTGCACTGACCCGTCATGATGAGGCCTCTGATAATAAATTGTCTGCATTTCGGGAAAATCAGCAGCAGGCTTATGACCGGATGAAAGCCGCGAGGGTGAAAGGGTCTATTCCTGGAGTGAAGCTGTTTCCAGAAGATAATCAGGAGTTTGAGACCGCTTTTCGGGATTGGAAAATGCTGACTTTGCAGGTCGTGCAATTTACGCAAAATGCAGAGTACG
Organism: Candidatus Celerinatantimonas neptuna; assembly: GCA_911810475.1. NCBI lineage: Bacteria > Pseudomonadati > Pseudomonadota > Gammaproteobacteria > Celerinatantimonadaceae > Celerinatantimonas > Candidatus Celerinatantimonas neptuna. Next base: position 4,074,176 of record OU461276.1, on the reverse strand, counting down.
AAAAAGCCTATGATGTGTTGGTGCATCAGCAGCATGATAGTTTTTACCATCTGCGGACATTTTATGACAAATTTGAAGAAGAACTGGATTACCACCGTGAGCAGATTTCAGATCATACCCATTATCTGGAAGCGTTGCAGTTAAAACTGATTGTGATGATTTCAGCCATTGCGATTGTTTTGGGTATCTTATTTAGTATTGTGGTGCCAAGTATGATTTGTCGTCAGCTTCGGCGTCTGACTGAGAATATGCGTGAATTAAGTGCTTCGGGTGGTGATCTGACCCGTCGTCTTAAAGATGATGGCACGAATGAGTTGGCCCAGTTAGCCCAGATGACGAACCAGTTTTTGGCTCATTTGCATAATTTAATTCATGATGCATCTTCTCAGTCATCATTGATTGATGAACGAATGAATGATCTGACGCATATTTCTGGACAAACCGGGGATAAGGCGAAACAACAAAATAGCTCTGTTGAAGAAGCGGCCGGTTCAATTTCAGAAATGCATGACGCTATTCAGGAAATATCGACTCAAGCCCAGCATTCATCAGAACAGTCTAATCAGGCACAGCATGAGGTTTCTCAATCCAGCCATGATATTCATGCTGCCATTCAGAAAATTCATGAACTGGCAGACAGCCTGACTCAGTCTCAGGAAATAATTAGTCGTCTGGATGTTGAGAGTCGCAATATTCAATCTGTTATGGATGTGATTGGCAGTATCGCTGAGCAGACGAACTTATTGGCGTTGAATGCGGCGATTGAAGCGGCCCGGGCCGGGGAGTCGGGCCGGGGGTTTGCCGTGGTTGCAGAAGAAGTGCGTAATCTGGCGATGAAAACCCAGTCATCAACCAAAGAGATCCAGGATACCGTTGGCCTTATCAATCAGGGAGTGAGTGATGCGGTGAGTGCCATGGAGGAAAACGCCAAAGACATTCAAAATGTGGTTGAATCAACAGAGTCCACTCAGCAGGCTTTGGATAAGATTGTGGAAGCCATTCAGCGTGTGCTTGATAGTTCGGCTCAGATTGCTTCTGCGACAGAGCAGCAGAGTATGGTGATGGGGAATATCAGTACCAATATGGATAATATCCGGACCGATTCGAGCGAATTACTGTCATTTGTTGAAGAATCACGTACCGCTACAGGGCAGGCGCAACTGTCAACACGTGAGCTGGCAGACCAGATGGCAACATTTAAAGTGTAATCTGTGTGGGGTGATGATTGAGTGTTGTTCGAATTCACAATTTGTTTTGGGTGAAAAAACAGATCTCAGCCAGTTGAACTTTTGACTGGCTGTTTATTTATTCATCGTTAGGTCCTGATTTGTGGAGATGACTACACGGTAGAGAACCTGACTTGTCTAAATAAACAGCAAAAAGCTGCAAAAACCATCGCCAAACGTCATCACGCCCTAGAGCTATTGGTCTGCTATTGGTAAAATCAGTTTACTTTTTTAATTAATATTTCAAGTTGGAACCAATGGGAAGAGCCTACGAAGTCCGGAAAGTGTCGATGGCCAAAACAGCCGGAGCGAAGACTAAAGTTTATTCAAAATATGGTAAAGAGATCTATGTTAGCGCTAAAAAGGGCGGCAGTGATCCCGATGCCAACCTGTCTCTGCGACGGTTGATTGAAAAAGCTAAAAAAGACCAGGTTCCCGGACACGTCATTGAACGGGCGATTGAACGGGCGATCAATGCCGGTGGGGAAGATTATGAACCTGCGCGTTATGAAGGGTTTGGTCCTGGTGGTTGCATGGTGATTGTGGATTGTCTGACCGATAATAACAGCCGGACATTTGCATCTGTGCGCCAGGCTTTTGTGAAAAATGATGCGAAAATTGGTGGCCCTGGTGCGGTTGCTCATATGTTTGATCATCAGGCTGTCTTTGCATTTAAACATGATGATGAAGATGCGATTTTTGAAACATTGATGGAAGCGGATGTTGATGTCAGTGAGATCGAAAATGAAGACGGTATCATTACTGTTTTTGCACCATATACCGAATACGACAAAGTTCGTTCAGCTTTGCTCGCTGCAATCCCTGAATTATTGTTTGAAGTGGAAGAAATTACGTTTGTACCACAGACCAGTACCGATTTAAGTGGTGATGATGTGGAAACTTTCCAACACTTTATCGACGTATTAAACGATAATGATGATGTCCAGAATGTCTACCACAATGCAGTGTTGCCTAATTAAATTTCAGGTAGCTGACTGATATTGCGATGTCTGACAGTTCAGGTAACGGTGGTGAACATATCACATCCGTTACCTGAAGAAGCTTATGTTGCTGAGCTAGTGCGTTGCCGAGTTAAACTGATAGCCTTTGGGGATGACGACAATCCCCTGTTCTGATATGACAAACCGTTTTTCATCTTCCTCTCTGTTGATGCCGACCTGAGTTTTTGGTGGCAGTGTTACGTGTTTATCAATAATACAATTTCGTATATGGCAGCCTGGGTTGATCACCACATGGTCAAAAATAAGGCTGTTTTCGACGATCGCCGTATCCAGTATCCGGGCATCCTGGAAGATGATTGAATTCTGAACGCATCCACCGGAGACGATCACACCCCCTCCGATAATCGAGTTAATGGTGATCCCCTCCGTACCGGATGCTCCGGAAACCATTTTGGCCGGTGCAACTGGTTTTTGGTAGCTGCGGATATACCAGTCCTGTTGATATAGATTAATCGGGGGAACGGTTTGAAGCAGATCCATATTGGCCTGATAGTATGAGTCGATGGTGCCGACATCACGCCAGTAGTGATCACGACTTACCCGACCTTCCTTGCCACCGAAAGGATAAGCGTAGACTTCTTCTTTTTGGATCAGGCCTGGAATAACATCTGAGCCAAAATCGTGGCGGGTATTGGGGTTACTGATATTTTCTTCCAGGCTTCGTTTGAGACAATCTACTGAGAAAACATAGATCCCCATCGACGCTAATGCCTGATCCGGATGGCCTGGGATCGGGTCGGCATGTTCTGGTTTTTCAACAAAGGAGCGGATGTGGCGGCTTTCATCGACACTCATAATCCCAAATCGGAACGCTTCGTTGATGGGAATACTCATACAGGCGATGGTTAATTCTGCGCCCGTTTGAATGTGTTGGTTGAGCATTGGAACGTAGTCCATCCGGTAGATATGGTCGCCAGATAAGATCACCACGTATTTAATATTGCTTCTTTCTAACAGGAACAGATTTTGATACATCGAATCGGCTGTGCCGCGATACCAGTTTTCGCCTTCGCGCATTTGCGGCGGTACAGAGATAATATACTCGTTGAGTTCCGGATTAAAAATGGACCAGCCATCTCTGAGATGCTTGTGTAAAGAGTGTGATTTGTATTGGGTTAGTACTAAGATCCGCCGTAATCCAGAGTGCAGGCAATTGGCTAGAGTGAAATCGATAATTCGGTATTTACCACCAAAAGGGACGGCTGGTTTAGCGCGATCCTGTGTGAGGGGATGTAATCTTGAACCGACGCCGCCGGCTAAGATAACGGCGATGGTCTGTTCCAACATATGAGACTCCTTGGTATAGAGAGGCGTTTTCTCTGTTGTCATTTTACGCCTGTTTAGATTGGGCACATTAACTTATGGTTAGCATGCTTTTATGACTGAAACCTCTAATTAATTATTGATGATAGATTGCTTTATGCCAATGGTCTGTCGTAATTTCATTTAAATGAAAGATATTTTCTGGAGATGAGCCGTTTAGGAGCGGACCTGTTATGGGCATCAGTCTTACCGCCTGATGCCCCTTAAATAACCTTAACTCGGGATAAGAAGTCACAATGAATAACGATTGATTCATGATGTGTCAGTCTTGCTTTCTGATAGGGATTTAAGGTCGAAATCGATTTTGATCCCTATCAGAAAAGGCTCTCTTATCCCAAGTTGAGGTTAAATACCTCAATTGCGGATAATGCGGCCCAATAGCCGGGTTGAGGTTTAAAAATTAATCAGGCACTTTTTTGATGAGGGTTGCGGGTATCGGTCCCCGGATTCAGATTACGCATAATCAGAGCATGGTCTAAATTGATGTGATCCGGCACTGGTAGATAGACGGTATGACCGCTGCCTAACGCTGCGTCAATCGCTTCGCCTTTTTTGTTTTCCAGTTGCTCTAATGAAAAGCTTACATTCCCCTGTGGGGTCATTAACTCGAGCGAATCCCCCAGTAAGAATTTATTCTTCACTTCAACTTCTGCCATTCCATTTGCAGCACGCGCTGTGACTTCTCCAACAAATTGCTGGCTGTCACTAACCGAATAGCCATAATCATAATTCTGGTATTCATCATGCACATGGCGGCGCAGGAATCCTTCTGTATATCCCCGGTGAGCCAGGCTGTTTAATGTGCTCATGAGCGTCGGATCAAAAGGGCGTCCGGCGACAGCATCATTAATTGCTTTGCGATAAACCTGTGCGGTGCGGGCACAATAATAGAACGACTTTGTCCGGCCTTCGATCTTCAGTGAATGAATTCCCATTTTAGTCAGGCGTTCTACGTGTTGAACGGCACGTAGATCTTTCGAATTCATAATATAAGTGCCGTGTTCATCTTCAAACGCTGGCATGTATTCATTTGGCCGGCCTTTTTCCTGAAGTAATACCATATCGTCAATCGGTTGACCGATTCCGAGTGTCGGATCAACGGCGACGACATCACCTGATTCATTTTCTTTAGCCTGATGAACATTATATTGCCAGCGGCAGGCGTTGGTGCAGGTTCCCTGGTTGGGGTCGCGTTTGTTAATGTAGCCGGATAACAGGCAGCGTCCTGAATAGGCCATGCATAATGCGCCATGTACGAAAACTTCCAGCTCAATGTCGGGTACTTTCATGCGGATCTCTTCTAGCTCATCTAATGAGAGCTCCCGGGAGAGAATAACACGGCGGATCCCCTGTTGATGCCAGAATTTAACGGTAGCCCAGTTAATGGCATTCGCCTGAACGGACAGATGAATGGTCTGATCAGGGAAGTTTTCGCGGATCATCATAATCAGTCCCGGATCAGACATAATCAGTGCATCGGGTTTCATATCGATGACCGGGGTGATATCACGAATATACGATTTGAGTTTGCTGTTATGCGGCGCAATATTGGAAACAACGTAGAGTTTTTTCCCCTGAGCATGCGCTTCTTCAATACCCGTTCTTAAATTGTCTAAATTAAATTCATTATTTCGAACGCGCAGAGAGTAGCGCGGCTGGCCTGCGTAGACGGCATCGGCACCATAGGCAAATGCGTAACGCATATTTTTGAGTGTCCCTGCGGGGGACAATAGCTCAGGTCTAAACATGGGAAGACTCCTAACCAAGAGAGTACATTTATTATCGGGCGCGAATATTACGCTGGATCCGGTCTGGTTTCAATGTTACAAGTGTGCAACATTGTCATGACAACCGTGTTTGATGCCAGCGTAAAGGATAAGAGGTAGGGTTATTCAGTTGCCTGTTCACCACCGAGTGCCTGGATCAGGGCCGGAATAAACTGTCTGAGTTCACCACAGAGCAGGCTGAAATCGGCATCAAAGCGGGCCAGTGGATCGTCGCTGGTGATGTCATCGTTTTCTTCAAGAAGCTCATCGGCGAATTTGAGTCGTTTCAGTGATAGATCATCACCTAACATAAACGCGATTTGATCGGCATAATGAAGAGCCAGTTTGGTGACGAGCTTATCGGCTGCTAGATGCGCGGCAATTTCATCACTTAATAAATCCTGCTCTTTACAGCGAATAATGCCGCCATGTTCTAAAGCGCTTCGCAGTTCAGCTTCATGGCCCAGCTCAAACCCGGCAGGCAGTTCTCCCTGATTGAGCCAGTCGGTCATGGTGACATCAGCCGGGGTATTCAGTGTCAGTGGAATAACCGGTAGTGAACCGAGTGATTTGCGTAATAAACCGAGCAACTCTTCGGCTTTACGGGCACTGGATGCATCGACTGCAATAAACTGACCATCCGGGCTTATCCAGGCATAAGTCAGTGAATGACGGGTAAATGCCCGGGGTAGTAACTGCTGGATGATATCATCTTTGATAGCTTGTTTTTCGGTCTTTTTCAAAGCTCGCTGTTGTTCGGTTTCCTGTGCTTCGATTTTTTCCTGAAGCGCGTCTTTGACTACGGTGGATGGGAGAATTTTCTCTTCTTTTTTTACACAAATTAACAGTTCATTATTGGCTGCATGTGATAATGTTTGCCCCATTTTCCCAAGTGGGGATACCCATCCGAGCTGGCTGAGGTCCTGGCTGCCACATGGTTTAAAGGCAAAGGCGTCCAGTGCATTTTCTAATTGTTGCTGAGTCTGAGTGAACGGTTTGGTTGACCGGTAAACCAACAGGTTTTTAAACCACATGTCCTATCCTGTAAAACAAATAATCGAACCTACAGTTTACCAGACCCCGGGGGATTTTAGCGAGTCGGGTGGATGTTATCTTGTTTTAGCCGGGCTTTAAAATCGTCGATTAGTGGAATTTGTGTATTGATTTCAACACGGTTTCGACCGTTATGTTTGGCCTGATAGAGTGCCTGATCGGCATGTTTCAGGCAGATATCTACCAAATCAGAACCTCCTTCGGTTAATCCAATCCCGACAGAACAGGTCAGATGGACCACATGTGACTGACATACGAATGGTGATTGCGAGACGACCTGTTTGATTCGCTGTCCGATCATTTGTACTTTATTTTTATCATTTGTGTCGATGATGGCCGTAAATTCATCCCCTCCGAAACGGTACAGTGTATCGTTCTGACGCAGGTTCTGACGGACACGATCGGCAAAGCTTTTCAGAATAATATCGCCTGTGTCATGGCCGTATTGATCATTGATGATTTTAAAGTGATCGATGTCGATCATGATGATGGCAAATTTCTGGCCTTTGTTAAGTCCGAAGGCTCGCAACTCTTTCAGTTTTTGCTCTAAGGCCCGGCGGTTATAGGCCTGTGTGATCGGGTCTTGTTGCACATCATGATTAAGCCTTGCGATTTGGTCGTTGAGTGCTTGAGAGTCTAACATCAGAATGCCATAGACCCACTGATGATTAAACTGATGTCGGCTGACCGAAGCCTGTATGGCTTTTTCTTCTCCATTCTTACATTTGATGGACAACGACAATGTGGAGTCGGGCAGGGTATGACCTTCGGGTGTTTTTGTGAGTCGGGCAATCACTTTTAATACGGTTTTTCGCTCTGTCGATGGCACGAAATCCCATAGTGACATTTCTTCAAGCTGATGTTGGCTCCATCCCAGTATATTTGTAGCCCCTCTGTTTGATGATACGATTTTTCCCTGTTCGGAGAGTAAAAAGATAGCACCAGGAGTGGAGTTCAGAAAAACGCGAAGTTTGAGTCGTGTTTGCAGGTGTCTTTTGGTGGTCTGATTGAGAGCATGCCAGCATTGGTCATAGTTGATATCATTTTTAAACGAGATAGCAATTAAGATGATGATCATATTACTAGTTAACATGGATAGTGCCGAACTATGAGAGATAATTTGCTGACCGAGTAATAGCTGGTAAATCCAGCAAACAAGGAGTGGTGTGGCAATTAAGAGTAGCAGATCCCGGCGGAAAATCAGAGCTCCGGGTGTATTATCGATACAAAGCTGCCTGATTCGGCTGGATGGTTGAAGTAAAATAAAGCTGACAAAGAAAAAAACGAACCCGACAGAAGTGTATAGCGGCATAATCAGAAAAGAACCTCCCTTGATTGAGTTGGGAAAGGCCTCCAGGTCGTTGATAAGGCTCATTAACGGAAAAACCAGCCCTGCAATCATAAGCCCATCTAATCGTCCGTAAGGAAAACGGCTGAGTTTCGGCTTATTTGAGAAGATTAATACAATTGATGCAATGATAAAATTTAACGTCGTGGCTATTTCGGCATGTTGTGGGACAGACTCAATTGTGGCTGCTTTGTCTGAATGAATCCATGTATCGAAGCTCATATTAAGATGGCTCCAGGCATCTAGCAAAAGTGCACCGAAATAAACTAAAAGTAGTAATCCCAGCCATGGTAGAAAACGTCTTGTAGGGCGGTAGAGCTGAAGGGCCAGTGCTGCAGTCAGAGCCAGGAATCCCAAGGCTGTTCTGGGCTGCATGACAATCATAGTGCTTAAGTAATCGATAGCACTATGATTAACCAGTGCCTGATAAAAAGCGATAAAACTACCAAATAAAAGAATCAGAACAGTAAATATAAAGATAACCAGGCAAGTCGTATGATGGAGGTTTTTCGAGTGTTCAGTGGAGGCTTGATGTTTATTGATTGCGGTCATAGCCAATCTGTGACAGATGAAAATATACAGCAACTATAGAACACTATTAAGCGATTGGTTTTTATTTGTGGTAAGTTTACGGGTTGCTGAGGATTCAGAACCAAAGTTCTGGTTGTCATTATCTCGATTGTGAATGTGGGATATTTGAGGTGGATTGTCAGCTATAAAATTGACATACAATGAGGTTTATCATGCAAGATATTGAACTTGGCCAAACCGGGTTACGAATTGCACCGATTGTTTTTGGCGGTAATGTATTTGGCTGGACGGCAGATAAAGAACAATCGTTTCGGTTGCTTGATCAACTCTATGAAGCAGGATTTCGCAGTATTGATACGGCTGATGTCTATTCGCGTTGGGCCCCGGATAATGAGGGGGGAGAATCGGAAACGATTTTGGGCGAGTGGTTCGAAAGCCGGCCTGGTTACCGGGAACATATTGTTTTGATGACTAAAGTCGGTGCGGATATGGGTGATGGTCATACCGGACTTGGGAAAGTATGGATTGAACAGGCCATTGAAGATTCGCTCAGGCGTTTAAAAACGGATTACATTGATCTTTATCAGTCTCACTGGCCTGATGAAAAAACGACGCATGAAGAAACGCTCCGGGTCTATCAGGATTTACTGGCAAAAGGCAAAGTCCGTGCCATTGGTACATCTAACTTTAACACTGAGCAATTGCAGGCATCGTTTGACTGTGCCGAACAAAATAATTTACCGGCTTATCAGACGATTCAACCGGAATTTAACCTGTATGACCGCGATGGATTCAACGAGTCATTGCAGCAACTGACGCTACAACATCACATGGGCGTGATCACTTATTTTAGTCTGGCCAGTGGCTTCCTTTCAGGTAAATATCGCAGCGAAGCGGATCTGGAAGGGCAAAAACGCTCGGATATGGTTAAAAAATACATTAATGAAAAAGGGTTTAAGCTGATTGACCGGTTAATGCATATGGCTAACGAATATCAGGCTCAGCCGGCTGAAGTGGCCCTGGCATGGCTAATGGCTCATCCTGCGGTGACAGCACCGATTGCCAGTGCGACTAAATCCAGCCATATCGGCAGTTTACTCAAAGCGACTGAGTTAAAACTGAGTCAGGATGACTGGCACTACCTTGATCAGTTTATGCACTAGTGCACCCAAAGGGCCGAGTTTGCTGTTCATGGATTCATCGTTAAGTTTTGTTGTTGTGATGACTCTCTGGCACTGAACCGGCTTTGTCTAAATCAACAAGCTGCAAAAACTATTGTCAAAAGTCAACACACCCTAAGATAAGAGGACACCATGAGTGAGCTATTGTGACTCATGGTGCCAGGACTGTTTTCTGTTAAGGGAGTTGAAATCGATCTTAATTCGTATCAGAAAAGATTTTTTTATTTCGGGTTAAGGTTATGTATCAATCAATAAGCCTGGAGTGATATGACTTGGGGCTTTTCTTTTTAGATAGCGTTCAAAAAAATCATTATCCATACATCTTTTTTGTTGATTCCATCGGTTTTATGTATAGAATGCAAATTATTCTCATTTGCATTAATGATTGCGATGTTTTTTGTACCGTTTTTAATTATGTTACGCGAAGGGCTAGAAGCAACACTGATTGTGGTTTTAGTCATGAGCTATCTCAGGCAAATCGGCCAGCAACAATGGATGAAAGTTGTCTGGACAGGCATTGCTTTAGCGTGTGGGCTTTGCCTGGCGCTTGGGGTCGTGATTCAGTTAACAACCGGTGAATTTCCCCAGCAGCAACAGGAGCTGTTTGAAGGGGTTGTTGCTGCAATTGCTGTTTTAATGCTGACTTATATGGTGTTCTGGATGCAAACAGCCGGTCAGAGTATCCAGGGAAAATTGCAAGGTGCCATTGATCAGGCCTTGAATCAAACCGACGGTCAATCCAGAGCACTGGTCTTTATGGTGTTTCTGGCGGTTGCCCGTGAAGGACTGGAATCAGTTTTTTTCCTGTTGGCTGCTTTTTCTCAGGATGTCGGGCCGATGGCCCCGTTAGGAGCTATAACCGGATTGTTCAGTGCGGTTGTGATCGGCATCTTGTTATATAAAGGGGGATTAAGATTACCCTTGGCGGTATTTTTCCGCTGGACTGCTTTTCTGATTTTATTTGTCGCAGCCGGATTAGCCGCAGGGGCTATCCGGGCCTTTCATGAAGCTGGTTTATGGAATCAACTTCAGGGTATTGTTTTTGATTCGAGTCGGATTTTATCGACTCACAGCTTGCTGGGAACACTGATGGAAGGACTCTTCGGCTATCAGCAAGCACCCACTCAAAGTGAAGTGCTGGTTTATCTTTTGTACCTATTGCCCACTTTACTTTGGTTTTTAGTTCGCTCGGCCCGTTGGACCGAGTCTTCCCGCCCATTATAAATTCACCTGAACATGAGCCAGGTAAAAACACAGGAATGTTGATTATGCAATTGAAGCTGATTCGCACGGTTGTCCCTGCCGTATGCTTACTGATGAGCGCCCAGGTACTTGCAAAAACCGACCCGACTCAATTTGTTGAACCGATGACAGAATATAAGATTTACACCATTGAACAGGTTCGTGAATTAGTTAAAGACACAAAGGCTTTTACCGATGCGATACGCCATGGGCAGCTTGCCCGGGCTAAAGCATTGTATGCACCGGCCCGTATCCATTATGAACGCATTGAGCCGGTCGCAGAACTGTTCTCTGATTTGGACTCAAGCATTGATGCCCGGGCCGATGATTATGAAAAAGGAGCTGACGACCCTAAATTTACCGGGTTTCACCGACTGGAAAAAGGGCTATGGGTTGATGACTCGACCCGGGGACTTAGCGGTTATGCAGACCGCTTGGATCATGATGTTCAGGATCTTCAGACCCGTCTGACAAAAATGACATTCCCTCCCAGTGATGTTGTAGACGGTGCGGCCGGTTTGATTGAGGAAGTTGCTTCATCGAAAATTAGTGGGGAAGAGGACCGTTATAGCCATACTGATTTGTCAGATTTTCAGGCCAATGTCGATGGTTCGAAAACCATTGTGGATCTGTTGCGTCCGCTGTTGAAAAAAGACAATGCAGCTTTCTTAAATAAGGTGGATCGCAACTTTAAGGTTGTTGACACCATCCTGGCAAAATACCGTACGGCCGATGGATTTGAGACCTACGACAAACTGACCAAAGCGGACCGCAAAGCGTTACAGGGGCCGGTTACGGTTCTGGCTGAGGAATTATCAACGCTTCGCGGCATTTTAGGATTGAATTAAGCCGGTTTTTAATGTCTGCCATGAAGGTTTATCAGAGCAACCTTTGTGGTGGGCATGAAACGAATCAAGGAGGTATGCGTGAGGAGTCGATGGTATCAGGGAATTGCCGTGTTGGTTGGGCTCTCTTTTGATTTTAGCAGTTATGCCAGTGAGATTTTACAGGTTCCGGTTACGGTCACCGATCACCAGTGTGAGCCTATGAATCTGACGGTTCCGGCCGGGAAGGTTCGTTTTGTGATTAAAAATAAGAGCATGCGCGCTCTGGAGTGGGAAATTTTAAAAGGCGTCAGGGTTGTTGCTGAGCGAGAAAATATCGCACCGGGCTTTTATCAGAAAATGACGGTTGAGCTTGACCCCGGCCAATATGAAACCACCTGTGGTTTGCTGACTAATCCGCATGGTATTTTAACGGTTACCGCGAGGCCTGGCCATCCGCGTTACCGGTTAAAACTTGCAGATATTATTGCGATTAGCTCTGAGTATAAATTCTTTCTGGTCAGTCAAAGCAGGCATTTGGTGCAACAGTTGCAAAAGGCGCCGGGTGGCGATTTGCCAAAAGATTTAATTTCGGATTATTACCATGTTTGGGCTTTAATTCCGGCGTATCGTCAGGTGGATACGTACGATTGGCTGCAAAAAGGTGTATTGCATCGACCGACGCTTGAAATGCAGACCACCCGGTGGAAGCAAGCGATACGCCGACAGAGCTTGTCGGTGACTCAGCTTATTGGGCAACTGCGTGCCCGATTAAATACCAGGGGCCTGCCTCAGAAAAAATGGCGCGCCGTGATATTTGATGTGAAAAAGCTTGTTGAATTATCTCGTCCGGTGCTCTTAAAGCTTGAACCCGACTGGGTGAATTTGCTGGAGCAGCATCTGTCGGCTGCTGCTCTAACGCAGCCTGAGGTTAACATTCGTCAGCAGTTTGATCATGATTTGACAAAGCTGGCCGGTTTACTGACTCTACAGGAGAAATAGGATGGGATGCCCATTTCATTTTGGTAAACGTCATTTATCAACAGATGATAAAACGCAATTAGATAATGAACCGAACCGGCGACGCTTTCTGAAAGGACTGCTTGGCGTTGCAGGCGGAAGTCTCGCCTATTCAGGTTTGGGCCATGCGGCACAGCATGCAACCAGGCAAATGGAGCATACGCATGAGATAGCTTTTAACAGTGAGCTGATGAAACAGCCTTTTTACGGGAATCATCAAAGTGGTATCGCAACAGCTCAACAGGCTCATCTGACGATGGTTGCCTTTGATGTACTGGCTAGTGATCGTTCCTCGTTAATTGATCTGTTTAAAACGCTGACAGAGCGTTGCGAGTTTCTGATGCAGGGGGGGCGGGTTGAGCAGGTGGATGGCCAGTATCCACCGCTTGATTCTGGAATATTGGGGCCACAAATCCATCCGGATAATCTGACAATTACGGTGTCGGTTGGCCATTCATTATTTGACCACCGGTTTGGTTTAAGCCACCTGAAGCCTATTCATCTGCAACCGATGCGTGAATTTCCAAATGATGGCTTGCAACCTCAGTGGTGCCATGGTGATCTCTTGTTGCAGATTTGTGCCAATAGTCCGGATACAACGTTACATGCGTTGCGCGATATTATTAAGCATACGCCGGGAACCCTGGCGGTTCGTTGGCGTCGTGATGGGTTTATTTCAACCCATACGGCTGAGTCGATGGGAAAGCGTACACCCATTAATCTGCTTGGTTTCAGAGACGGTACGGTGAATCCTCCGGCAAGTCAGCCTGACGTGTTTGACCCGGTAGTCTGGGTGAGTCATAGCCATGGTGAACCCCAATGGGCTGTTGGTGGAAGTTATCAGGTTGTGCGACTGATCCGGTTCTTCGTTGAACACTGGGATCGGACACCGCTTCAGGAACAGGAAACCATTTTTGGTCGTCAGCGTGACACTGGGGCGCCACTTGGTATGCACCATGAGCATGATTTGCCAAATTATGCAGCCGATCCTAAAGGTGAGATGATCCCACTGGATGCTCATATGCGTCTGGCAAATCCCAGAGCAGAGGATGATCCACAATTTCTGTTGCTAAGACGGGGATATAGCTATTCATACAATACCAGTGCATCGGGTCAGCTGGATGTCGGGTTGATATTTATTGGTTATCAGGCCAATCTTTTAAAAGGGTTTATCGAGACGCAAAACCGTTTGAATGGGGAGCCGTTAGAAGAATATATCAAACCCTTTGGTGGTGGTTATTTTTTTGCTTTACCGGGGGTTTTGAAAAAAGGGCATTATCTGGGGCAAACCTTGATGGCGTCAGCATAAAAAGGGCCAATGGCCCTTTTACTATTGGGATTATAAAGCGATGATTTCGCTGACCCGTTTACCGTAAGCTTCTGCTGTTTTTAAATCGCCGGCAGGGATAGCATCGGCATCGGCATCTGATGGTGCCTGAACTAACACGCCGCCCGACCCACCTAAGTTGTTCAGGTCATCACGGGTTGCGGCTAAAGTATTTGAGGGCAACATGCCAAGACTTACCCATAAACCACCATGTTGACCGGCTAATGTTTGCAGGTAAGCCAGCGTCATCTGTTTATCGCCATTGAGACTGCCACTCACACTAAAACCGCCAAAAAATTTATCTTGCCAGCCTCTGGAAAACCATACTTTGGATGAGGCATCTGCAAATTTTTTGAATTGCCAGCTTGGCCCTCCCATGTAAGTTGGGGTGCCAAAAATAATGGCTTTGGAGGAGGCTAACGTTTGCCACTCATCTTCACTGATTTCACCTTCACTGCTGATTTCAATAAGCGTTGCTTTTGCGCCTTTAGCAACATATTCCGCTACTTTTTTGGTGTGTCCGTAACCTGAAAAAAATACCACAGATACCTGGCTCATATTGTTCTTCCTCTTCTGGTATAGAATAAATGCTGGCATTGCTTTATATCGTGTATTTCTTAGAATAGCGGTAGAGATATTTTTTTGAAAGTACATACTAAAAGGTTAGTGTTGTTATGGAGCATTCTCAGACATCGGCCCAGTTAATGCCGAAGGCCGATTTATTCAATAAGCGATGTCCGTCGCGTGAGATATTTAAGCATGTCACAAGTCGTTGGGGGGGATTGGTTTTATTGGCGCTCTCTGAAAAGACCTATCGTTTTAATGAATTAAGGCGTAAAATAACCGGCATCAGTGAGAAGATGCTTGCGCAAACGCTGCAAGCTTTAGAAAGCGACGGTTTTGTCCAGCGTATTGCTTATCCGGTGATTCCGCCTCATGTTGATTATCGCCTGACCCCACTTGGGAGAGAAGTTGAACAACATGTATCTGCTTTAGCCCATTGGATTGAAGACAACCTGCCATTAATCCTCAAGCAACGACAGTCTCTCTGATCTTCATCTAGTTTATTCTTTGCAGTACTGGCCAGCCTTTGCGTTGGCTTTTAGTCATTATAGGTCAAAACATGGGGCGTTCTTGGAAGCTAAATCTATTCGCACTTTGGTTAGGTTGTTTTTTAGTTGGCTTAAGTATGAGTCAGATTTTGCCATTCTTACCGCTTTACCTCCAGGAACTCGGAGTTCATGGTCAGGCTGATTTGAGTTGGTGGTCGGGGCTGATTTTTAGTGGCTCTTTTATAACTGCTGCGATTGTTTCACCTTTCTGGGGAAAACTGGCGGACCAGAAAGGGCGTAAGCTGATGTTGCTTCGGGCATCGCTGGGGATGGCAGTACTGATGACCATGCAAGGGTTTGTCATTGCGCCATGGCAGCTGTTGGTCTTGCGAATGTTAATGGGGCTGACCTCGGGCTATATTCCAAATGCAATGGCGTTGGCTGCTGCTGAAATGCCCAAAGGAAAAACCGGCTGGGCGATGGGAACGTTAACGACCGGTCAGATTTGTGGTGTGATTTTAGGCCCCCTGATTGGTGGGGCAATGGCCGATTGTATCGGATACCGGATTGTGTTTGTGGTCACCGGGGCTTTATTATTCTGCTGCTTTTTAACAACAGTATGGCTTGTTCAGGAGCAATATTTTGTTAAACCGGCTAAAGGTGCTCCAACTATGTCACGCAAAGAGGTTTTTGCGACATTAGCGGCTCCTGGTTTAGTGATTGCTTTGTGTGTTGCAACGATGATGATTCAGTTTGCCAATGCGTCGATTAATCCCATATTGACGTTATTTGTGGCTCAATTGACACCAAATCATCATAACCTGGCATTTATCAGTGGGGTGATTGCTGCTTTGCCGGGGATGTCGGCATTACTCTCAGCACCAACACTGGGGCGTTTAGGGGATCGCATTGGGAGTGGGCGTATTTTGCTGGTGGCTTTGACTGCCACTGCGGCCTTATTGCTTGCTGTTTCTCTGGTAGAAAATACTTTCGAATTAGGTTCGTTACGTTTTCTTATGGGGTTTACCGATGGGGCGATGATGCCTGCGGTGCAAACGCTGCTGGCTCAGCAGGTTAATAAAAAGGTATTGGGGCGTGTCTTTGGCTATAATCAGTCTTTCCTTTATTTTGGTAATGTAGTCGGACCATTGCTTGGCGCTGGTGTTTCCGCTTGGGTAGGTTACCGTTGGGTTTTTGTTGTAACCGCATTTTTAGTGCTGCTGAATTTGATCCAGATGGCTTATTATCTGCGTCAACCACAGGCGGTTCAGGCCCGCCATCATTCTTAATGTTTAGGATTTGTTGAAATTTTAAGAAGATGCTGCTTGTTGGGGTATCTTATCCTGCCTTTCTTTGATTTTTATCTTTTGCTTAACAGCGCTGACCAAGGATCCTGGTGATTTGAGCGTTGGTTTCAAATCGATTATGTTAGTTTCAAAGCGTGATCGTGTTATAGGGAAAAATTAAGATGAGTGAGGTTTTGCTGAGTATCGGCGATGTGGTTAAGCGCAGTGGTGTTGCTGCATCGGCTTTGCATTACTATGAATCCAGGGGACTCATTCAAAGCTTACGTAGCCCCGGGAATCAACGTCGTTATCATCGGGATGTTTTGCGTCGGGTTTCACTGATTAAAGTTGCTCAGACGTTGGGCGTTAGTTTGTCAGAGATTCAAAAAGCATTTATGCAGTTACCCAAAGATCGCCGGGCCAATCAACAAGACTGGCAGAAATTATCTAAGGTATGGCAGGTGTCGCTCAATGAGCGAATTGAGCGGCTCTGCGAGCTACGTGAGCAGCTCGATCATTGTATTGGCTGTGGTTGTTTGTCTGCCAGTGATTGTCCGCTTCGAAACCCCAATGATCAATTGGCTGAGAAAGGGAGCGGGGCATTACTTCTGACGGGGTTGGATTCTGATATACGGGATGAATCTGCACAATGCATCAAATAATGCCAATAAAATCTCATCAAAATTGCTCTTGAGATACTATATTCAGAGAGTGAAATTGAATTTCTTACATTTTGTGATGACTGAATTCAATTATTTTTCAGTGATGATTCTGAGGAGTCGAAGGAGTTTTTGATGATCAAAGTTGAAGACATGATGACTCGCCATTCATACACGTTGCAACCAACGGATACAATCAGTGATGCGAGTGCTTTAATGAAAAAGCATGAAATCAGACATATTCCGATTGTGGATACTGATGACAAATTATTAGGGGTTGTTTCTCAAAGAGATATTTATAAAGCACAACGTTCATGTCTGGAACAAGATGATTGTATGGATGACATGTTTTTTCGCCCACTTAAGGATATTATGCAGACCGAGATGATGACCGTTTTTCCTGAAGCTTCGCTTAAAGAGAGTGCTGTATTCTTACAGAAACATAAAATTGGATGTTTACCTGTTGTTGAACAGGAACATTTGGTTGGAATTATTACCGACAGCGATTTTGTGACCATTGCGATTAATTTGCTGGAATTACAGGAAGAAGCAACAGAGCTTGATCGTTAGTCAGACCCATTCGTTAGAAGCAATGATAAAAGCGGGTGTCCCCGTATTGGTGGGTAACCCGCTTTTATTTTTGTCTATCCCATTTTAAGCTTAATTGACCTTGGTATGAGGTTCATGCTGGGGGGAGCGTGCTGCATATCGGTTGGCCAGAATGGCGCAGATAAATATTTGCAGTGGGTGATATAGCATAATTGGGAGTAATAACATGCCAAGCATCGGGTTACTGCCAAAGATGACTTTGGCCATAGGAACTCCGGCAGCCAGTGTTTTTTTGGTTCCACAAAATAGCCCTGCAATTTCGTCTTCTTTATTAAATCCGAAGACTCTGGCCAGAGTTAGTAACACCACTAACACAAAGGTTAAAATAGCAGCGCAAAGAAGCACAGCGATGATGAGGGTCGACAGATCAAAATCGTGCCAGATACCCTGAATTACTGAGTTACAAAATGCATTGAAAACAATCATCAGAATGACGACTTTATCGACTTTTCCGGTGATTTTTTTATGATTGCTAATCCAGGTATGTAATAGAGGGCGAACCAGTTGGCCAATAACCATAGGCAGGAGCAACATTTGCATAATGTGTAAGATGGTCGCCGTGATATCCATAGCTCCGCCACTAAAACCAATAAATAATTGGACGTAAAATGGTGTCAGAAATATCCCTAATATACTTGATAAAGAGGCGTTAAATATCGCTCCTGGAATATTTCCTTTGGCAATTGCTGTCATAGCCACTGATGATGAAATGGTGCTGGGTAAGACCAGTAGGTAACAAAAACCAAAGGCCAGCGCATGGGGCATAATCCCTTTGAACCAATGACCCAAGATGAGCCAGATAATTGGATAGAGAATGAATGTGGCGGCTTGCGTGAAAATATGAAGTTGCCAGTTCCCCAGTCCTTTTCGGATCATCTGAGGGGATAGACCAACACCGTATAAAAAGAAAATTAGTGCAATTCCATATTGGGTCAACTGGCCAAGATGAATGGGTCCTTTGCTGGCGCCCACTTTGGGAAATAAAACGGCCAGACCGATCGCAACCACCATGCCGACCAGGAACCATTCTTTTTGTAATATTTTGAGTAGTTTCATTTCGGTTATGACTATTGAATATTCCTTTTGAGTAGCGTAAAAGAAATGTCATGGGTTATCTATCGCTATTGTGCTAAAAAATGTCGAAAAAAAGCCATTATCGTTTAATCCCTCCACTTGAGAAGTTGCCAAGGCCCATCTGGGCCCGTAATGAGCAGTGGGATGATGCAGGAAGTGTGACACACTGGCATCAGCATCCATGGGGGCAGTTTTCATATGCGGTGTCTGGTGTGTTAAGTGTGTTGACAGAGCAGAGCCGATTTGTGGCACCGTCTCAGTATGCGATTTGGGTTCCCTGTGGCGTTTCCCATCAGGTTGTCTCTAATGCGGCAGCCGTAATGCGTAGTTTATATATTGCTCCGTCGTATTTAAGCGAGACGCGCTGGCAATCGCCCTTGGTTGTGGAAGTATCTGTGCTGGTTCGTGAGCTGATTCAGCAATTTTGCCAGGGGGAGCCATTATGGGAAGAACATTCAGCGCAACAACGCTTAGCGATGGTTCTGGTCGATCAGATCCAATCTTTAAAATCAGCCCGAATGCAGTTACCGATACCCACAGATCGTCGTTTGCTACAATTGTGCCAGTTGATGCAACGCCAGCCTGATGGTCATCAGACGATGAAACAGCTGGCCGAACAGGTTGGTTTATCTTCCCGTAGTGTCAGTCGTTTATTTGTGTTGCAGACAGGGCTGACATTTCGTCAATGGCGACAGCGGCTGCGGTTATTTTATGCATTAGATTGTTTAGAACGTCAGCAACGGGTCACCGAAGTCGCTCAGGCCTGTGGTTATGATTCGTTATCGGCGTTTGTTTTGGCGTTTCGTCAACAATTTGGTGTCACGCCGGGTCGATATTTCCATCGTTAGTCCCCATATTTATCCTAAGCAATTATTTTTATCAGACAGGGCTATTCATGTCTTCAAAACTGACAATTGTTCATACAGCCGATTGGCATCTTGGTCATCAACTCCATGGCTACTCCAGAATGGCTGAACATCAGGCGTTTCTGGATTGGCTATCAGCGCTTCTGAAAAGCTGTGAGGCCGATGTGTTATGCATCAGTGGTGATATATTCGATACAGCCAATCCGTCTGCAGCAAGCTGGCAGCAGTTATATCAATTTCTGGCAAAAGTAACTCAGGAAAACTCCGGGCTACAAGTGATTATGACCGCCGGGAATCATGATTCTCCCAGTAAAATCAGTGCCCCGGGGGCGTTGTTGTCGCATTTTGATTTACATTTTATCGGTCAGGTGCATAAAGATGGAAAGGGGCGTACTGAGCTGAACCGGTTATTAGTGCCATTGAAGTCGCGGCAGGGTGATTTACAGGGATGGGTGCTGGCCGTTCCGTTTTTAAGAGCGTCTGATTTAATGTTGGACTCGGAAATTACTGATGGTCAGCAGCGTTGGCAGCAGGCCATTTACGATCTGTATCATGAGCTAGGGGAATTGGCACAGTCGGTACGAGAGCCTGGTCAGTTTTTAATGGCAATGGGGCATGCGCATATTCGTGGCGGGCAGGTTTCAGAGTTATCGGAGCGGCAGATTCTGATGGGGGGGGAGCATGCGCTTCCCAGCGATATTTTCCCCGATACATGTGACTACGTGGCTCTTGGTCATCTGCATTTAGGGCAGCAAATCAGTGCTGATATTCCCATTCATTATAGTGGTTCTGTAATGCCATTATCACTTTCTGAACGATGCTATAAACATCATGTGCAACTTTTAACCTGGCAGGAAGGTCAGTTGCAGGTGGAACCGGTTGCCATTCCCAGATTATGTCCGATGTTATGTGTTCCGGAGAAACCCGCTTCTCTGGATGATGTATTGGAAGCATTGCGCCAATTACCGGCTCATGAGGGGGAGATGCAAAGTGCCCCGTATTTAGAAGTTCCGGTTGCTCTGGATGAGCCTAAAGTTCACCTGCGAGAACAAATTATGCAGGCGATTGAGGGGAAAGGGATCCGTTTGACCCGGATCCGAACGATCTATCCGCAGCGGGACAACGATTCGGCATCTTTTGCTGGCCGAGATCTTGATGAATTAAGCCCAAACGATGTTTTTGAGCTGTGTTATCAGAATCAGTATCAACAGCAGCCCGGCGATGCATTGCGTCAGGCATTTGCTCAGGTGGTTAGGGAAGTTGAGGAGCAAGAATGAAGATTATTGCAATTTGCGGTGAAAATATTGCGAGTCTGTCCGGGTCTTTTCGGGTGGAGTTTGATAGTCAGCCGCTTAAAGAACATGGTCTGGTTGCAATTACCGGAAAAACGGGTTCAGGTAAGAGCACCTTGCTCGATTGTCTGTGTTTGGCTCTTTATGAACAAGTTCCCCGATTTGCTCAGGAATCACGCACTGTTGAAATTGGGGGAGAAGAACAGGCCGAACGGCTCAAAGCGAATGATGTCCGGAATCTGGTGAGTCGTGGGCAGGCGCATGCGTTTGCTGAGGTGGCTTTTATCGGCGGTGATGGCAAACACTATATAGCCAAATGGCAGGTTCGCCGGGCCCGTAACCAGGTGAATGGCCGTTGGCAGTCAAGTACCCGGGAGTTAGTCGATTGCCAAACGAACCAGCCATTTAGTGCCAATAAGCGTGAATTTCAACAGCATCTGAATGAATTAATCGGGCTCGATTACGAGCAGTTTCGCCGTTCGGTGATGTTGGCTCAGGGGGATTTCGCCGCTTTTTTAAAAGCGCCAGAGGAGCAACGTTCCTCATTGCTTGAGCGGATGACTGGAACTGCGCTATACAGCCGAATTTCCCAGCAGGTGTATGAAGATTACAAACAGCAGGCCAGCGTGCTCTCTTCGCTACAGGAACAAATGGAGCATCTTGAACTTTTAGATGATGAAGCCCGTTCACAGTTAGAAGAGCAACTGAAAGCGGAGCAGCAAACGTTGACGCAGTTGGAATCGGTTATCCAACTTCAGCGCCGTCATCGTGAACAGATCCTTGAGTTAGACCGGTTGAATGAAGCGCGCCGACAGGCCGAGCAACACTTGCAAACGCACCAACAGCAACAAAATGAGATGGATGAGTTACAACAGATTCTGGCGCGTTTATCTGAGATTGAACCGTTACGTGAAAACTGGCAGTCCCGTAAGCGGTTGACAGAATCAATTGATCAAGCCAACCAGCAGTTATCTGAGCTGAACTATAAACAGCAAGATGTCGCCGGGCAGTTAAAAACCAGTGAACAGTCAAGAGATGAAGCGGCACATATTCTGAGTGAATTTCAGCAGCAATGTCGGGATCGGCAAGAGGAAGTCGATAAAGCCCGGGGGATAGCGCAACAGCAACAGATCCTGTCTGAACAAAGTGAGCAGTTGATCCCCGAACTTAAAGTGCGGGAGCAGGAGCACCAGAAACAACAATCAATACATAAAGAGTTTGGTTTGCGCCAACAACAGTTTGAGCAGCAGATCCCGGTTTTAGAGCATTGGCTTAAAGAGCATGCCAATGAAGCAGGCTGGGGAACCCAGTTACCGGCTATAGAGCAGCAATTAAATCGTTTTTTTGAGCAATTGCAAGGGATGGATTATCAGCAACAGTTATCTCATAAACGTGTTCAGCTCCAAAAACAGATAGAACAGCGTCAATATGAACAGCAACGGCTTAAGCTGCATCAGAATGAGCTTGAAAAAAATTTTAATGAATTGCCTGACCCATTGGCCGATGGGGAACTTTTGCGTGAACAATATCAGCGTAAAATTGTGGCTCTGGAGCAACTTCAGCAACAGTATAACCAGTTACAGCAAGCAATGGCATGGATTCAGTCTCAGCAACAGGCTGTATCGGAACAGTCTGAAATTGTAACGCATCAAAATATGATTCAGGCCGAGCTTGAGCAAAGTACTATTGCAATGAATGATGTATCCCAACGCCTGCAAGAGGTTGAATCTCAATATCAGGCAGCCCGCCAGGTGATTGATTTAGCAGATTATCGCATGCAGTTACGTGATGGTCAGGCATGTCCGTTGTGTGGTAGCGAACATCATCCGTATCGTGAGCATCAGGATGATCTTCCGGCTGTCACGATTTTGCAGCAGTTGCAGCACCGGCGCGATCTTTTGCAAGGACAGGCCAATCAACTGGAAGCTCAGCAGTTAAGTTATCAGCGCCAGCAACCTTATTTTATGAAGCAATATCAGCAAGCAGGTGAAAAAGTTGCTTTGTTAGAGCAGCAATTATCGACTTTATCTCTCCAGTGGCCGGACAATATGGACAGATTGCATTATCTTGAACAACAGTTGATGTTTGTGGGACAGCAGGGTGAGCGACAACAGCAGCAGCTCGAGCAATTACAACAGCAGTGGCAACAACAGGATCAATTGCGTCAGCATCGTGATGAGCTTGCCAGTCAATTGCAACAGATAAAGCAGGCAATGGTTCAGAGTCAGCATGATTTGGAGCTATTAAATCAGCAAACAGGCCAGTTGGATGAAGAGGTATCGCTCTGGCAGCAACGATTGATGACTCAGGAGGCTTTAGCGCAGTTGCAGGAGCAGTTGGATCATCAATTGGGTGATATTCACTGGCAATCGGTCGTCAGGCAAAACGGTCTTTCGGTGTTGCTGCAACTTCTTTCTGACCAGGCACATCAATATCATCAGCAAGAACAAGCGACTAATGATCTTAAAAATCAGCAGCAGGAGCTGATTGTATTATCCAAGCAGCAACAGTTAAAAATTGATCATGCCTGGGAAAATCTTCAACAAATTGTGATGAAGCAGCAGTATCTGCAAGATGAACTGATGAAACTGGAGCAACAGGCCAAATCGTTGTTAGATGGTCAGTCGGTTGCAAACTGGCTGGAAAAAACACACCAGTTAGAGGTTTGCTATCAGCGACAGCTTGATCAGGCTAAAGAGGCTTGTCAGCGTTGTGAAAAAGACAAAATTGCTTTGGATACGCGTTGTCAGACATTGAGTGAGGAGCTGGAACAACATCGACTATCACTCCAGACGCTGAGAACTTCGTGGGAATTGCTGCTTAAAGCTCATCAGGTTCAAGAAGATGAGTGTAATCACTTGCTATCGTTAGAGCATCAGAAGATCCATGAAATGGAGCTGCAGTTGCGTCATTATCACAATCGGTTGATTGAATTGACAGAACAACTTCGTCACTGTGAACAAACGCATCAGTGGCAACTTACTCAGGTTGAAGAACAGCAACATGAGTTAGAGCACCAGTTGAAGGCTTTAGATCTGACTCAGGTTGCTGAACTTGAGCAATTGAGTCAGTGTATTAGTGAGCAGATTTATCAATTGCGCTCTCAGTTGGATAAAAACGAGCAGGCTTTTGAGCAGGATAAACGGCTGCGCGAACGCTATCAGCATCAGTTGGTTGAATATGAAACATGGGATCAACTGAATCAGTTAATTGGTTCGGCAAATGGTGCGAAATTCAGAACATTTGCTCAGCAATTAACGTTAGATAAGTTGCTGTATGAGGCGAATCACCAGTTAACTGATTTGGCGCCGCGCTATCGTTTGCAGCGAATTCCCGGACAGGCTCTGGCTCTGCAAGTGGTTGACCAGGATATGGGAGATGAAATACGGGCTCTGGCAAGCTTATCGGGCGGTGAAACATTTTTAGTGTCATTGGCTTTAGCACTGGCTCTATCGGCGGTTTCTTCACGTAACTTACAGATCCAGTCGTTGTTTATTGATGAAGGGTTCGGGTCTTTAGATCCGGATAGTCTGGATTTGGTGTTAGGTTGCTTGGATAAATTGCAGGCCAGTGGCCGACAGGTGATGGCAATTTCTCATGTTCAGGCGATGGTTGAGCGAATCAGCGCAAAAATCCAGTTACATGCTTTAGGTGGTGGTCGTAGCTGCCTGGAGGTTGTGGACTAGGGCATAAGGCCAGAGAGTATCTTTATCTCTCTGGCCTTATGCCTAGGCGTGTTGACGTTTGGCGGTTGAATTTTGTTCAAATGAAACGCGTTTTGGATGAACCCAAGGGTAGTGTTTGCTTTCGATCTATCGTTAGGTTCTTAATTTGTGTCAATAACGATACGGCAAAGGGCCTGCTTTGCCTAAATAAACAGCAAAAAAGCTGCAAAAACTATCGCTAAACGTCAACACGCCCTAGATGTTATTTTTTGCCGTGTTCTTTGAGGTAGATATTTTCAAAGCAAAAGTTTGTTGCCTGAACGAAACCTTCTACGCTACCGCAATCGAAACGTTCCCCTTTGAATTTATAGGCCATGACGCATCCGTTTTGAGCTTGTTTGAGTAGTGCATCAGTGAGTTGGATTTCACCGTTTTTACCCGGTTCGGTATGACGTAGAATGTCAAAAATATCTGGGGTTAAGATATAACGTCCGATCACTGCTAAATTCGATGGTGCTTCATCAACATGGGGTTTTTCAATCATATCGGTGACACGGTAGAGATCATCACGCAGCGGTTCACCAGCAATAACACCATATTTGTCGACCTGATCTTTTGGAACTTCCATAATGGCGATAATTGAACAGCGGAACTGATTATAAAGCTTGACCATTTGGGTTAGAACGCCATCATCACCATTGTTCAGACATAAGTCATCGGCAAGGACAACTGCGAAGGGGTCATTCCCGATTAATGTTTCGCCACAGAGAATCGCGTGACCTAATCCCATCATCTTTTTTTGACGGGTATAGGTACAGGTCGTTTTATCCATGAGATCACGAACGCCTGATAAATAGGCTTCTTTTGCCGTACCGGCAATTTCATTTTCTAATTCATAGCTGATATCGAAATGATCGGTAATGGCGCGTTTACCGCGGCCCGTAATAAATGCCATATCAGTCAGGCCGGCCTCAACGGCTTCTTCAACGCCATATTGCACGATGGGTTTATTGACGACGGGGAGCATCTCTTTAGGCATTGATTTGGTAGCAGGTAAAAAACGTGTCCCATAACCGGCGACTGGAAATAAGCATTTTTTTATTTTCATTTAATCGATCTCTTCATGACTTAAACTAAAACGGGTAATGTAAACACTACAAAAAAGTATCGTAAAGTCAAAAAATGACTTGGCATAACACGTGCTTTATAACAGTTATTTATTATTTATCAAAATGAAAGCCTTGTTAAGGTGAGGGCCTACAGAATACGCTGATTTTTGTGACAGAGATCGGCTCGGAGATTGAAATGGTTGTTCAGCGGCAACAAATGTCGGAGTTATTAACCTTTTTGTATGGTCATGATACGTTGCTTGATGTACTGGTTGAGCGCATTGAATCAACGAAATACCAGCTGGATCGATGTGCACAACATTGGAGCAACCAGGATGTGGTTTTGATCACCTATGGTGATTCAATTGTCAGCGAACAGAATTCGCCGTTGAAGACATTATGCAATTTTGTGGATCGTTATTTGGATAAAGCGATCAGTGCGGTGCATTTACTGCCTTTTTTCCCATTTAGCTCTGATGATGGTTTTTCAGTGATTGATTACTATCAGGTGAGTTATCAGTTGGGAGATTGGTCTGATGTCGACAGACTGGCTTCTCATAAAGAGTTGATGGTTGATTTAGTTATGAATCATATTTCTCGACAGAGTTTGTGGTTTATTGATTTTATTAATGGTGATGGTCCGGGTCATGAGTATTTTATTGAGGCCGATCCTTCTCTGGATTATTCGCAGGTAACAAGGCCCAGAACATCACCATTGATTGTTGATGTCTATACCCGGGAGGGCGTGAAGCATGTCTGGGCAACCTTTAGTGATGATCAAATTGATGTGAATTTTAAGAACCCTGATGTTTTGCTCGCTTATCTGGATATTCTGCTTTTTTATATTCGCCACGGGGCAAGGTATGTCCGTCTGGATGCGGTAGCATTTGTTTGGAAAGAGTTAGGCACTTCTTGTATTCATTTGCGGCAAAC
Organism: Candidatus Celerinatantimonas neptuna; assembly: GCA_911810475.1. Classification (NCBI taxonomy): domain Bacteria; kingdom Pseudomonadati; phylum Pseudomonadota; class Gammaproteobacteria; family Celerinatantimonadaceae; genus Celerinatantimonas; species Candidatus Celerinatantimonas neptuna. The sequence continues at coordinate 4,047,768 of OU461276.1, read as the reverse complement.
TCATGCATTAGTGAAGTTGATTCGCTTAGTTATGGAATCGATTGATCCAAATCTGATTTTAATTACTGAAACCAATGTTCCTCATCATGAAAATATCAGCTATTTCGGCAAAAGGGATGAGGCTCATCTGGTGTATCAGTTTGCACTGCCTCCTTTGCTAGTGCATGCGCTCAATCGCGGTAATGGAAATTATCTAAATCAGTGGGCCAGAACGTTGGAATCGCTTCCTGCTGGTTGTAGTTATTTTAATTTTGTCGCATCTCATGATGGGATAGGGGTTCGTCCGGTCGAGAATATTATTCCTGTACATGAAATGGATGATCTGTTAAAGAGTGTCCGTGAATATGGTGGGTTTGTCAGTATGAAATCAAACCCTGATGGAACCAAAAGTCCTTATGAGCTGAATATCTCGTTATTTGAAATGCTTCAGGGAACCCGGAGTGGGCCTGATATGTATCAGCATCGTCGTTATCTGTGTTGTCAGCTGATGATGTTGGCGATGCCAGGGATCCCCGGCATTTATATTCATTCGTTAACGGCGACCCCTAATGATTTACAATTGGTGGAACATACCGGACGAACAAGGTCGATTAACCGGCATCGCTGGAATCTGAGTGAGTTTGAATCGTTATTAGCTAATCCATCCAGTGTCCAACATCAGGTTTTCTTTCGTTTAATTCAGCTGATTCAATTGCGTCGCCAGCAAGAGGCTTTTCACCCTCAGTCAGCATTTCGGGTGCTGTCTGTGAATGATGATGCTTTATTTGTTATCGAGCGAACGAGTTGTGATGGTTTACAGCGTATTCTAGCATTAAATAATGTGACCCGGCATCCACAGTCTGTTTCTGAAGAGGTTTACGATTTTCCGGCTGGTCGAATTTGGGATTTAATCAGTGAAGAGTGGATTGATGTGCGTCAGCTGACAATGGAGCCTTATCAGGTTATGTGGTTGCTGATTAAGCAGCATTGTTCTGATGACGTTGAGTGAAGTTCCCTCGTCTGTGGAAACTTCACTGCGTCTTTTGGCTATTGAGGTTAGCTGTTATCTGCTTCAACGGCTTCATAGATTTTTTCCAGAAAATCAGGAATTGCACTGGTCACCCGGTTCCAGCTGGGAATGAAAGGCGTTTCTGAAGGACGATCTAAGAAGATATCACCGGCTCGCATAATAGATTGAGCAAATAGTTCAACAGCTTCTTCCTCAGAATGGCGGGCCAGTGTCAGACCATTGATAAGAGCGTCACTGTAGTAATTGTCGATAAAATCGAGTGCCATGCGATAGTAGGTTGCTCTGAGTGTTCGCAGTTTACCGGGGTTGAATACATGGCCTTGAGTCGCCAGTTTGCGCATAATGGCTTTACTGATGTCTGTTGCCATTTTAGCTAAGCCATTGTCGAAATTATCTACACTGAGATCCTGATGTTTATGATCGTAAACATCGGCTATGTCGACCTGACAGATTCGGTTTGACGAATAATTTCGATAAATTTCTGATAGAACACCGATTTCTAATCCCCAGTCAAACGGGATTCGAAGATCGTTGAGAACAGATGTCTGCATTGAAAATTCACCCGCCAGTGAATAGCGAAAGCTATCTAAATATTCCAGGTAGTCATCATAACCTTCAATTTTTTTCAATGCTTTAATTAATGGTGTGACCAGTAGCCTTGCGACGCGGCCGTTGAGTTTCCCCTGTGCATGGCGGGCATAGTAACCTTTACAGAATTGGTAGTTGAAATGCGGGTTGGCAACAGGGTAGAACAAGCGGGCTAACATATCGCGTGAGTAGGTCAGAATATCACAGTCATGCAGGGCAACGGCTTTCCCCTGACCTGATGCCAATACATATCCCAGGCAGTACCAGACGTTTCGTCCTTTACCTGCTTCTTGAGGCGCAAGTTGTTCTGCGGCCAGATGTTGATCTAATTCGCGCAATCTTGGACCATCATTCCAGAGGATCCGGACCCGCTGGGGTAATGAGCTGAAGAACTCGCGTGCGTATAAATATTCGTCTCGGGTGGCATTATCCAGACCGATGACAATTTCAGCCAGATAAGGTACATGCTGGAGTTCATCGATGATCTGTTTTAATGCCGGACGCTTTAGTTCGGAAAAAAGAGATGGGAGAACCAGTGTCATCGGGCGGATTTTTGAGAAACCGACTAATTCTTGTTCTAACTGTGCTATCGGGCGGCGGGTCAGATTATGTAATGTAGTTATAATACCGTTCTGATAGAAATCAGCCATAATATCTCTCCTTGGGTGGGTAGTGCTCAATGACACGTAACAACGCTGCCTGCCAACCAGCCGGGCCAATACGCTGCGTATAGATACGGTTTGGACGGTTTGAATTTAGAGCCAGGCGGTGATGACCGTTATGGGAGCGGATTGCGATGGCAATATCCGCCTGATTCAGCATTGTGAGATCGTTCGGACTATCGCCTAATGCAACGGTTAAAAAGTGCTGATTGGGGTATTGTTGCTGATAAAGGTCGGTTAACCAGTGCATGGCTTGGGCTTTATCACTGGCACTTTTTACATGCCAGAATCGTCCGCCCTGAATGAGGATTAGATTTTTCAGTTCAAGCTGTTCACGAAATGCTTCAAGATCACCTGATTCCCAGATGAGTGGTTCAGAAGCCAGACGCTGTCGGCTTAATTTTGCCTGACTTAGTGAAAGTCCTGTGATCTTGGCGACTTCTTGCGTTGACATATCGTGAAATCCACGAAAGGTATATTTTCCTGAGGCTCTGATTTTTGACAGGTAGTCACAAATAAAAGCATATGAGTGACCGAAATGTTTAATGAAGTAGCGCTTGCGACAGGCTGATTCAATAATGTCATCATGCTCGGGGAGCTTGTAAAAATAGTTCTCAGGAATTGCAATTGCTGCTCCATTTTCGGTGACAAAGGGGTGGTAGCCTCCAATTTGATGTTGTATTTCAACTGTTTCCGAAAATGTTTTGCTGGTGTTGAGTAATAATGGAATATTATATCGGAAGAGTTGTAAAAGAGCTGGTTTAGCTGCTTCAAAGCTATAGTTATCATGGTCGAGAAGCGTTCCGTCTAAATCACTGAAAACCAATAGACTTGTTTTATGTTTGGATGGAGCAGAAAGACGGACTCTGTTAGTCGTCTGCTGGTACAGGGCGTTATTTGGACTTGCCATGCGATACTCCAGTGTTGCTTCTGTTTGATCTTGATCTGTTCTCATATTGGGTACTTTAGTTGAACAGGGATTTTCCTATTGTTGTATGAGTATTGCAGTATCAATGCCAACATGAATAAATCTTATGTGTTTAACCATCGTCTCGTATAAGTTTTTACTGTTCACTCAGTATGTGATGTGTTGAAGCATCATTGCATCTCGCATATTCCATCAGACTGTAAATATTGGGCTATGCAGAGCATTGTGCCTGTTAAAACATTGTTATTTCCCTAGATGATTTAGTTTATCTATTAATCTGAAAAAGTATCTTTTTCAGATTATTTATATATTAGTGATAATATTTGCCTGGATAATAGCCATATATAAAATTTATTTAGAATAGCCAATGTGGGTAGTGAATGTTCTTATGGATAATGGCTTTTATTGACAGACGTAAAATAAAGGTAGAATGCTGCTAAATGAAGCAGTTATCTATTGTTTGATTGGGTCAACTTTATATTACATTCTGCTTTTTGAAGTATTTATGAAGAGTTCGTTTGTTGTTTGTGTGGAGTGGATTCTAAAACTAAATTTTTATTCTGATCGCACTATTTTGGTGCAAATGGGGTAAAATGGTTAATTTGTCAATATAATTGATGACTAATTCGTATGATTGTGTCATAAAAATATCATATAAACTCAGCATAATTGTCAAACTTGTTTTAATCAGGGTACAGGAATGCCTAGGAAAATACTAATTGTTGAAGATGAAACGCCTATCCGTGAGATGTTATGTTTTGTATTGGAACAAAATGGTTATGAACCACTTGAAGCCGGGGATATTGAGCAGGCTCAACAGTTATTAGCAGAACCCTATCCGGAATTGGTCTTGTTGGATTGGATGTTGCCTGGAGGTAGTGGTATTTCGTTATTAAAATCAATGAAACGAAATGATGCTACAAGGCAGATCCCGGTGATTATGCTGACGGCCCGGGGTGAGGAAGAGGATAAGGTTCAGGGACTTGAGTCAGGGGCTGATGATTACTTAACCAAGCCTTTTGCGCCTAAAGAATTAATGGCACGAGTTAAAGCTGTGATTCGCCGTGTATCTCCTACAGCGCTTGATGATGTGATTGAAGTTCAGGGACTGCATCTGGATCCTGTATCGCATCGGGTTATGGCAAATAATGCTCCGTTAGATATGGGACCGACTGAATTCAATTTGCTTCATTTCTTTATGACGCATCCTGAACGGGTTTATAGCCGGGAACAACTTCTCAATAATGTATGGGGTACGAATGTTTATGTTGAAGATCGAACCGTCGATGTTCATATTCGTCGACTTCGAAAGGCGATTGCATTGCATGGGTATGATAAACTAATCCAAACTGTTCGCGGTTCAGGATACCGTTTTTCAACCAGGATTAAATAACGAATGTTAATGCCTGATACGTTAGGACAGCTGCTATGGCGGCTGATTCGTATCTATTTCCCTTTTTTTTTAGTCGGTTGGATAAGTGGACATATATTTTTATGTCTGTTTATCGCAAGTGTGCTTCATACGGGATGGTTTTATTACCAGCAGCGTAAATTACTCAATTGGCTTTATAACGATAGACGTTTGACCCCGCCACAAGGTGGAGGGAGTTGGCAGCCGGTTTTTTACGGCATCAGTCAACTGGTTAAACGTCGGTTAAACCGTGAACGTGAGTTAGCACAGCTGATGAAATCTTTTCGTCTCGGAGCAGAATCGCTTCCTGATGCTATTGTCGTCTTTAGTCATTTAGATGAAATTCTATGGTGTAACCGAAAAGCAACTGAACTACTTGGTTTGAAGTGGCCTGTTGACTCGGGTCAGCATATATCTAACTTAATTCGTGACCCCGCTTTTGTCAGTTATATTCGACAGCGCCATTTTGAAGATGGGTTAGAGATTAATAGCCCCAGCCGGCCCGATTTATTACTTGAGTGCCGGGTTATGCCTTATGGCCGACAATATTTGATGATTGTCAGGGATGTCACACAGCAGCGGAAATTGGATAAGATGCGCAAGCATTTTATTTCAAATGTTTCACATGAGCTTCGAACACCTTTAACTGTGCTTCGGGGTTATTTAGAAATGTTTGATGAAACGAGTCCTTTGCAGAGTGTTTGGCCTAAAGCTCACCGAATGATGAGTGAGCAGTCAATGCGAATGGATAATCTGGTCAATCAGTTACTAACGCTTGCCCGGATAGAGACAGCGCCGACGGTTCCCGAACCGGATTCTGTTGATGTTCCCAGTATGCTCCGGTTGCTTGAAGATGAAGTAGAGCGATTAATTCAGGACAAAGATTTGTCGTTTACCTTTGATATTGACTGCGAACTGTGTATGACCGGGAGCCGGGAGCAGATGCGTAGTGCATTTACCAATTTGGTTAATAATGCAGTTAAGTATTGCTCTGAGCCTGGAACGATCAATGTAAGCTGGAAACGCTGTGTGGAAGGGGCTTGTTTTTCTGTGACTGACAGTGGTCCGGGTATTTTACCGAAGCATATGATGCGTCTGACAGAGCGTTTTTATCGCGTTGATAAAGACCGCTCCCGAAATACCGGCGGGGCTGGTTTGGGGTTATCTATCGTGAAGCATGCATTGCAGCATCATCGAAGCCAGCTGTCCATTGACAGTGAATACGGTAAAGGTAGCTGTTTTAGCTTTATCATTCCAGATGAATTGGTATACCAGAAAGAAAAAATTGTAAAAGAGCAGGTTCTCGAAGGGGAAGTCGATAAATAGTGATCAACTGTTTTTTTGAATGTTGTATTGTGTTTTAGCTGATTGGATTGTCTTGTCCAATCGTGATTTGAGATAGGGATGTCTCTTTTGCCAAGCTCTGAAGCTTTAGTGATCGAACCTGAAAAGTAGTGGCACTCAGGCGTTCATATTAATGAATTTTCAAGCTATTTATTCCTCTTCTGATATCTCAACTTAAATATCTCTGATGCGAGCCTCTCTGAGCTGAAAAAGCTCAGAGAAGTAGCAGTGTATAGAAGACTCCTGCTGCATCGACTAGAGCCTTTTCTCCCGTTCTTTAACGTAGTCGTAAGTCGCAATTTGTGATCTGATTTTACGACGGTTGCCTCGCTTCACATATTGGTTCGACTGCGTTTTATCAACGATTCTGGCTTTGGTTGTGTCGTTAAACTGCAATTCAAGCAGGTTGCGAAGATACTGCTTAAGATTTGGGTCGTAGATTGGGCATCCGACTTCAATGCGCTGGTCAATATTTCGGGTCATCCAGTCGGCAGATGAAATATAGGTCCGTTCTTCACCGCCGCTATGGAATATAAATAACCGGGGATGTTCGAGAAACCGATCGATAATACTGATAATGGATATATTCTCACTCACTCCCTCAATGCCAGGAATGAGGCTGCACATTCCGCGAATAATCATCCTGATTTTGACTCCGGCTTTGCTGGCAGCATACAGACGGTTAATAAGGCTTGAATCAACCAGGTTGTTGACCTTGACGGTAATGGCGGCTGGCTGACCGGCGTTGGAAAGCCTGATTTCATTGTCGATTAAACTGTTCAGGCGCCGTCTCGATTCAATTGGTGAGACCATCAAATGGTTGAACTTATAGCGCCTGTAAGGTCGTTCAATAAATTTGAAGACGTTATTCACTTCATCACCGATTTCTTGATTTTTAGTGAATAGTGCAAAATCCGTATAGATTTTAGCGGTTTTTTCATGGAAGTTACCGGTGCCGATATGCGAGTAATAACAGAAACTATCGCCTTCCTGGCGGGTAATTAATAATAATTTGGAATGGATTTTAAGGCTTGGGAGACCGAAGACAACGCGTACACCTGCATCTGTCAATTGCTGAGCCCATTCGATATTAGCCTGCTCATCAAAGCGTGCCCTTAACTCAACAACGACGGTTATCCGCTTGCCATTGTGTGCAGCTTCGATGAGGGAATGCATAATGCGAGATTTACTGGCAACACGATAGATATTAATTTTAATACTCTGTACTTTGGGATCAAAGCTGGCTTGACGCACGAGCTCACTGAGATAACTGAATCGTTGATATGGATAATAGAGTAGTATGTCTTGCTCAGTGATAGCCTCGAAAGCTGTCCGGTGGCGGTCAAATAATGTACTTCTCAGCGCGGGTAGTTTGGGATGTTCAAGGTATTTACGTCCCACATTCGGGAAGTCGATTAGATCCTTAAAACTGTGATAGCGTCCTCCGCCGCGAATATGATCATAAGAGGAAATATGGAGTTTTTCCTTGAGGATTTCCAATAGATCGTCTGGCATCTGTTCATCATATACAAATCGGACTGGTTCGGCTGTAAGACGCTGTTTTAGACCTTCTGACATTTTCTCTAATAAACTTAAATCAACTTCATCTGTTAAGTCATATTCTGCATCTCGGGTCATTTTGATGGAGTAGGCTTGGATTTCGTCATAGTCAAAAAAGCCGTCAAAGATGCGACTGAGCCCAAAACGGATAATATTATCGAGAATCATGAGTGATTTTTTCTTACGGCTGCCCTCTGCCGGAAGAACGACAAACCGTGGAAGTTCATCTGTTGGTATCTCTACCAGTGCATAGTGAATATCCTTTGGTGTCCCATTATTGTTTAGGCCCGACATTTTAACGGCTAAATAGGTATGATCATCTTTTAAGAAATTTAACAGGTCGGTTTCCTGAGTTAGGATGATAGGTGTCAGGTGGCGTAATATTTTATTTTGAAAGTAATTATTTAACCACTGCTGATGAAACAGACTCAGTTGTGTTTCGTTGATAAGAAAAATATTGCGTCTAACGAGCGCGATGATCAATTCCCGATAGGTTTCATCAAAAGCAGTATCGAGTTGAGCGGTTTTATTTTGAATTTTAGCCAGTAGATGCTTGGCACTGTGGTCATCGTTATTGTATTTGTTAAGTAAAATGCGCCTTTTGACATCAGCAACCCGAACTTTATAAAATTCATCCTGATTGTTTGAGAAAATCCCAAGAAAACGTATTCTCTCAATGAGTGGGACAGTATTATCTTGAGCTTCTTGTAAAACTCGCTCATTGAAGGATAACCAGCTGAGCTCTTTTTCTAAAAAGAGCTTTTCATCACTCATATAACTACCCCTGTTTATTGATGATGTTGTATTTAGCGGTGAGAAGCGATGTAACATCTCATCTTTAGACTTCATCCGTCGATTATTTATTCAACGATGTAGCACAGCTTATATAAATATCCGGCTGAGATGACCACCTGTGATCATTAGATTCAGGTATCACTAATATGATTCGAGGAGGTACAACAGAATGTTCTACTCACATCGAGCATTAAGCCATATCGTTTATATCTAAATGTATACACAATAATTTAAGTCATAAATATGACAATATTAAAACGAATCTGGTTTCAGTGAACGATTAGAATAATATCCGTACAAATTGATTGAAAAATAGTCAATCAATCCCTTTTGTTATTATTTTACTGTTTTTTTAGCCGGTTGCTGTAGAAATCCGAAAATATTTATGTGATTTGTTTCATATGTGCGGTATCTCAGATAACCATTCCATTTAACAATGGGGTCGATATTTTATAGAGAATTGTTCAGTGAGTATCTTGTGTCGCCAGATAAAGGGCAATTGTTTAAGATTATGAACTAACTGTTCAGTTTTGGAGTGAAGAAGTTGATTTTGATTCCATAATGTATCGACCAGTGTCATGACAGGAATAGTTGAACGCATTCGCTTTTGAATATATTGCAACGCATTAAAAATAAAATCAGGCTGGTTATATTGAGCGAGCCAGTCGTGATGGATCATCGATTCAATGACGCGTTGAGCTGATAGCGGTAAATCAGGGTGATGAAGTTGGCTGTATATTTTCCGCGTTAAATCGGGAAGAGGTTGTGGGTGCCAGTGCGACCAGTAGCTGGCAAGTTGGTAATCCCAATAGAGATCTAGTGCAATGGGAGCAAATCGTCTAATTTGATTAGGAAATAAAGACGTTATTTGTTCGTTGATGACCCATTGATCAATCCAGCTGTCTAAGCGTCGGTGAAGGAGTATACCCAGTTGTAATGAATGAGGAAGATGTTGCCATTGATTCCCTTTAATAAAGTCACCCAGCAATGCACCGCAATATGAACTGTTGGTGATCGAAGCAACGTAAAAATGACCAAGATAATTCATGTTAAGTAGCTTTTTAATAAAAAAACCTGCCATTTAGGCAGGCTGAAAAAAGAGGTACGACTAACAAGAATAAATTTGCTTAGAACGATCTGTAAATTTATTTGTTGATGTAAAGTCAACTATAGGTTAATGAATTGAGTATTAAATAGCAATTTTTTTTGAAAAAAAATTACATATAAAATAGACATCAGAACGATAGAGAGGCTTATTGATTGGTATTTAATCTTATTTGTGTAATTTTATTACTTTTTTGGTTTGATGCCTGTGTAAGATGGATGTGCTTGTAAATAATTAAACTTCGTTTGTTTATCTTCTTTGGCTGGCTTTTCTTAAGGAGCTTTGCATCGGTTACTTTGTCTCAATAAGCAGGAATTTACTATAAAAAATGTGGCTAAATGTCTATATACCTGAATTTTTGGTTGCTGAGAAATAGTATCTAGTCGAACAGTGAAACATATAATCACTTGAAAACAATCTTTCCCATAACTAGACTAGCGTGCTGTTTTTCACTGTTGGCAGAAAACAATGCGTGTCGCTGATTTCACCTTTAATTTACCTGAAGAACTCATTGCCCGTTATCCGTCAGATGAGCGTCGGAACTGCCGTTTGTTAAACTTAGACGGCAATAGTGGCCAAATTGAGCACCTTCATTTCCCTCAGATTACGGGGTTAGTACGTCCCGGAGATCTGCTTGTCTTTAATAATACCCGGGTTATACCGGCCCGTCTCTACGGGCAGAAGGAATCGGGTGGGAAAATTGAGATTTTAATTGAACGTATTTTAGATGAGCATCGGGTTTTAGCACACCTTCGTGCATCGAAACCTCCTCGCCCTGAAACTCGATTACGCTTTGCCGATGCATTTGATGCAACGATGCTTGCCCGTCATGAAAGTTTGTTTGAATTACGCTTTGATGATGATCGTCCCGTTTTGGAACTTCTTGAGACATTCGGTCATATTCCTCTTCCTCCATACATTGACCGCCCGGATGAAGCATCTGATAAAGAACGTTACCAAACGGTCTACAGCCGTTATCCTGGCGCTGTGGCAGCCCCTACAGCAGGGTTGCACTTTGATGAAGCGTTAATTCAGGAACTACAGGATAATGGTATTGAAACCGCTTTTGTGACATTGCATGTTGGGGCGGGCACCTTCCAACCAGTCAGGGTTGATAAGGTTGAAGATCACCATATGCATAGTGAATATGCCATTGTGTCGCAGTCTGTTGTTGATAAAATACTGGAGACAAAACAAAGAGGTGGACGGGTTATTGCTGTTGGGACGACATCGGTGCGTTCTTTAGAGAGTGCTGCTAAAGCATGCTCTGATGGATTGATTGCTCCATTTATCAATGAAACAGATATTTTTATTTATCCTGGATATCAATTTGAGATAATTGATGCCATGATCACTAATTTCCACTTGCCTGAATCAACTTTACTGATGTTGGTCAGTGCTTTTGCAGGAAAAGACCATATATTGGAAGCTTACCATCAAGCGGTTGAAGGGCGTTATCAGTTCTTCAGTTATGGTGATGCTATGTTTATTACACGTCAGAGTTCTTAATAATAGATTGGGCTGCTAACCCATTGGAACAAATCGTAAATGAAGTATGAATTATTGAAGACGGATGGTAAAGCTCGTCGTGGCCAAATGATTTTTGAGCGCGGTTCGGTGCAGACCCCAGCGTTTATGCCTGTAGGAACCTACGGAACGGTTAAAGGGATGACGCCTGAAGAAGTGTCGGCAACCGGTGCTGAGATTCTGTTAGGGAACACTTTCCACTTGTGGCTACGCCCTGGTCAGGCTGTTATGAAGAAGCATGGCGGTTTACATGGGTTTATGAATTGGGATGGTCCTATTTTGACCGATTCAGGTGGATTTCAGGTGTTTAGTTTAGGTGATATCCGGAAAATCACCGAAGAGGGTGTCCATTTCAGAAACCCGGTCAGTGGTGAGAAAATTTTCCTGAGTCCTGAAAAATCAATGGAAATCCAACATGATTTGGACTCGGATATTGTGATGATCTTTGATGAGTGTACGCCATATCCAGCTACTGAATCTGAAGCTGAACAGTCAATGCTAATGTCGTTGCGTTGGGCTGCCCGGAGCAGGCAACGGTTTGATGAGCTCAATAATCAAAATGCATTATTTGGCATTATTCAGGGGGGTGTTTATGAGCATTTACGCGATATCTCTCTAGATGGTTTGCTAAAAATAGGATTTGACGGCTATGCTATTGGTGGTTTGGCCGTAGGTGAACCTAAGCCACTGATGCATAAGATGTTGGATTACATTACGGGCAAAATACCTGCAAATAAACCGCGTTATCTGATGGGGGTCGGTAAACCTGAAGATCTTGTTGAAGGGGTCCGTCGGGGTGTCGATATGTTTGATTGTGTGATGCCAACGCGTAATGCTCGTAATGGTCATTTGTTTACCGCTGATGGTGTCGTTAAAATCCGCAATGCCCGTCATCGCGATGATACGGCGGTACTTGAAGCATGTTGTGATTGTTATACCTGTAAAAATTACACCCGGGCATATCTTCACCATCTTGATAAATGTAATGAAATTTTAGGTGCTCGCTTGAATACCATTCATAACCTGCGATACTACCAGCGTTTGATGGCAGGTTTGCGAGTGGCTATCGAACAAGGTAAATTAGACGCCTTTGTTGAAGATTTTTATACCCGTTTAGGGAGGGATGTTCCCGCTCTGGATGATTCAACTGATTTTAACAATAACTAAGGATTAGAGGACGACAGCCAATGAGCTTTTTGAGCTTTTTTATTACTCCAGCTTATGCCGCAGGTGGCAGCGCACCCGCAGGTGGTGGTTTTGAATTGATTATCATGATGGCCGTATTTGCCGTTATTTTTTACTTTATGATTTTCCGCCCTCAATCAAAACGGGCTAAAGAGCAGAAAAATTTGATGTCTTCACTCTCAAAAGGAGATGAAGTTTTGACATCTGGTGGATTAGTCGGCCGTATTACTAAAATTTCAGATGATCATGATTATCTGCAATTAAGCCTGAGTGAAGATACGACTATTGTAATCAAAAAAGATTTTGTGTCAGCGGTACTCCCCAAAGGTACTCTGAAATCTCTTTAATTTTGCCTGACCTGGGGTAGCACTTTGTTAAATAAATACCCGTGGTGGAAGACACTGATGGTTGCTTTAGTGATTGCCATTGGGGTTCTCTACGCACTCCCGAATATCTATGGAGATGATCCAGCTATTCAGATTACAGCGTCTCGTGGTCATAAAGTCACGTTAGCGAATGTAGATGAAGTGCGGAATTATCTTAAAAAAGAGCATATAGATACTAAGGCCGTTTCTTTAGGCCATGATCAAATGCTCATTCGTCTGCGCCACAGCAGTGACCAGTTAAAAACCAGAGATTTGGTTAAAGGCCTTTTAGGTGACAATTATATCGTTGCACTGAATTTGGCTCCGGCCACACCAACATGGCTTAAAGATTTAGGCGGTGAGCCATTAAAACTGGGGCTTGATCTTCGTGGCGGTGTTCATTTCTTAATGGAAGTGGATATGCAGGCTGCGATTAAAAAAGCTCGTGTGCAGATGCTTGAAAACTTCCGAAGCGATTTACGCGATCAAAATATCCGCTATGCGGGTGCCCGTATCGAACCTAAACAGGGTGTTGTTGTCTGGTTCCGGGATAAAGATACCCGCTCGAAAGCTGAGAGTTATCTCTCAAGCCGTTATCGCAGTGAATATCAATTTCAGGAACAAGAGGATAATGGTCGTCCTGTCTTAATTGCGACCATGACCGAAAAACAGTTACAGCAAACCCGTCAATATGCCTTGCAGCAGAACATCACGATTATTCGTAACCGTGTCAACGAGTTGGGTGTCGCTCAACCGGTCGTTCAGCGTCAGGGCTCTGATCAGATTGTTGTAGAATTACCAGGGATCCAGGACACCGCTCGTGCTAAAGAAATTTTGGGGGCAACAGCAACTCTGGAATTTCGTATGGTCAATAACAATGTTGATCCTCAGGCGTTAACTCAAGGGCAGGTCCCACCTGGGTCAGAACTATATTATCGCAGTAATGGTCAACCTATTGCGTTGTATAAACAGGTTGTTTTGACGGGTGACCATATTGTGGGGGCTAAGGCCGCTTTTGACCAGTATAACCAACCACAGGTGAATATTGATCTGGATAGTCAGGGTGGTAGCCGGATGGCTGCATTTACTCGTGACAATGTTGGCAAGCCGATGGCGACTTTATTCATTGAATATAAGCCAACTCACAAAAAGGATGCTAAAGGAAAAACGATCTTTAAACGTCATGCTGAAGTGATTAATGTCGCGACTATTCAGTCTCGTTTAGGGCGAAGTTTCCGAATAACGGGTCTGTCAGATCCAGGTGAAGCGAAAAACCTGGCATTGTTGCTGCGGGCCGGAGCATTGATTGCACCCATTCAGATTGTTGAAGAGCGCACAATTGGCCCAAGCCTAGGTCAGGAAAATATCGATCGTGGTATTGAAGCGATTGCTGTTGGTCTGATTGCTCTGCTGGTCTTTATGCCTTTGTATTATCGTAAATTCGGTATGGTGGCTAACCTGGCGCTGGTGTGTAACGTTGTCATGATTATCGGGATTATGTCGTTGATTCCCGGTGCAACGCTCACGCTTCCTGGGATGGCAGGTATTGTGTTGACGGTCGGGATGGCTGTGGATGCAAATGTACTGATTTTTGAACGTATTCGTGAAGAGTTGCGAGATGGGCGATCGCCCCAACAGGCAATTTATTATGGATATAGTAATGCGTTATCCAGTATCGCCGACTCGAATATCACCACGTTGTTAACATCGATTATTTTATTCGCTGTTGGAACAGGCGCTGTGAAAGGCTTTGCGGTGACATTGGCTATCGGGATTGCAACGTCAATGTTTACGGCAATTATCGGTACGCGTGCACTTGTTAATTTACTCTGGGGTGGTAAAAAACGCCTCAGTAAACTGTCGGTTTAGGGGGCTTTGTGATTTCACTATTTAAACCGAAAGGTGTGATTGATTTCATGGGACACAATCAGTTGTCCATGATTATCAGTATCGTTTTAACAATTGCTTCTGTCGGATTGCTGTTTACGAAGGGACTCAATTTCGGTCTTGATTTTACCGGGGGGACTCTGGTTGAAGTTCAATTCCATAAAGATGTTCCTTTGCGTGATGTCCGTAGCATTCTCGCTAAGAATGGCCATAAGCATGTTGTGACTCAGGAATTCGGTGCCCGTAATGATGTGTTATTGCGGATGCGACCAAGTGCTCATGCTAATGCAGAGCTTGTTGGTACTCAGATTATGAGTATCTTGAAAAAGCTTGATAAACAGGTTGTTATGCGCCGGATCGAGTTCGTCGGACCAAGTGTTGGCAATGATTTGGCTGAGCAGGGAGGTTTGGCTATTCTGGCTGCGCTTGGGTGTATCCTTGTTTATGTGGCATTCAGGTTCGAATGGCGTTTTGCGGTGGGAGCTGTTCTTGCTTTGGGTCATGATACGCTTTTGACCCTTGGGCTATTCTCCTTATTGCAAATTCAGTTTAATTTGACAGTTGTGGCGGGCCTTTTAACTCTGATCGGGTATTCGTTGAACGATACGATAGTGGTTTCGGACCGTATCCGTGAGAATTTCCGTAAAATGCGTAAAGGGACACCAAAAGAGATTATTAATGCATCGATTACTCAGGTATTTAGTCGAACTATTATTACCTCTTTTACCACTGCAATGGTGTTGGTTGTTCTGTTCTTCTTAGGGGGTAGTACGGTCCATAGTTTTTCAACAGCAATGTTGTTCGGGATCGTCGTTGGTACTCACTCATCAATTTATGTGGCAAGTTCTTTAGCATTGTGGCTCGGTGTTAAAAAAGAAGATTTCATGCCTAAGGTTATTGAGAAAGAAGGGGCTGACCAAAAACCTTTGTTGTAATGATTTTAAGCGGCCAATAGGCCGCTTTTTTCTACGACGAATCTCTTTTAAATTACTATATTGGTATATCGCATTAACCCCATCGCCAAACATCAACATACCCTAATATGTCGGAGCCAATTATTTCTTTGAATGTTCTTCGCTTGCCATATTCAGAGAACTTTATGCGTTTGGAATGTTCGTGGGATACTCCTGTTTGAGATCTGATAATATCGACATGATATAAGTGTGTTTTTTTAAACTTTCAATTCGGGATAAGAAGTTACAATGAAATAGTGGTTGATTCATGGTGCGTCAGGATCTGATGCGGGATTTAAACAGGTGTTCAAGGCAAATCTGTGATGCTTCCATTCTATGGCAAACAGGTTTAACGTTGCAATCAAGCTCAAAAGTCGTCGAAAAGACTCATTACTCTTGGCCGGGTTTATCTGATATGTTTTATTGAAGCCTGTTATTTAGTGAAATACTTAAATTGAAAATGGATTAGATGGTCGGAGTTTTGTATGAATTATAAAGTTGTTGCATTTGATTTAGATGGAACATTGCTTAATTCGAAGCGACAGATTACCCCAGAGTCGATTGCTGCAATTAACCGGCTCCGTGAGCAAGGCATTAAAGTTGTCTTAGTTACCGGGCGCCACCATGTTGCAGTAAGGGCTTATTATCACCAATTGCAATTGGATACACCGGTGATTTGCTGTAACGGAACCTATCTTTATGACTTTCAGAAAGACCGGGTGGTTGATGGTGCCCCTTTAACTCAATCTCAAGCCAGACAGGTTTTGGAAATCATGGACGATGACGCAATTAATATGCTCATGTATACGACTGATGCCATGAACTATCAACATCTGGATGACCATTTACGTGAATTATCAGACTGGGCAAATCAACTTGAGCCGGAGCTTAGGCCTGTGCTTCGTGAAGTTCAGCTTAACCATTTAGTGGATAATGGTGATGTGATTTGGAAGTTCGTCGCTTGTGGTGAAGAGCCTGCTTATATTCAAAAAATGGTGTCTCGTCTAGAGCAACAGATAGATTTGAGTTGTGAATGGTCATGGCATAACCGGGTGGATATTTCTGCGGTAGGAAATACGAAAGGAAATCGCCTGAGTCAGTTGCTGGATGATTGGCAAGTTTCTCCTGAACACGTGATGGCTTTTGGTGATAATGGTAATGATATAAGTTTAATCCGACTTGCCGGTTTTGGCGTCGCGATGGGAAATGCTGTTGATGAGTTAAAGCAAGCGGCTGACAGGGTTACGTTAAGTAATGATCACAATGGCATTAGCCATGCTCTTAGCGAATTTTTCCCTGATTAAATGTTATTCTAGTATAGATTCCGCTGTTGGCCGGTAAAAGTAGTAGTAGTTGTCGCTGGCTTCTTTAGCCTGTTTTTTGGCAAAGCTGGCAATTTCACTGAGTTTTTCCAGAGACGGTTCCAGAGCCCGATGCCAGCAGGTGATTCCTACAGCCAATTGGGTGAGAGGGAAAAATCTGCGTTTGCCGTTTCTGTCGAAGCTTAAAATTCCTCCATTTTCTATATCCTGATGACGATATAGAGCAAGGCTTCGCTTTCTGAATGCTTTCAGCATGCATCGTATTGCAGATTGCCACTGGTTATCTGTAAATATCACAATGAAATCGTCCCCTCCTAAGTGTCCAATAAAATGGGCATAGGGTCTGAGGTATTGAGTCAGTAATTCAGCAACAAGTCGGATCATCTGGTCTCCTCGCTCATAGCCACAACAATCGTTAAATGGTTTGAAATTATTGAGATCAAAGTAGGCAATTTCAAACGATTGTTGGGAACCCATCAACGATTGTAGTGTTCGATGGAGTGGAACATTGCCTGGAAGTTGTGTTAATGGATTTGCATAGCGAGCTAATTGAAGCTTGTAATCTGATAGCCGGCGCATCAGTTCCTGAGCATAGCCTAAGCCCTGATAGATTCCCTGATGGGTGATAATGAATGCAGCATCTAGTCCACTGGCATCTGCATGACTTAGTCGTTTACCAATTTCCGATAAAGGCCAGTGACTTTCCACGATTACAGAGTTGGTATCCATCAGATCTCTTACGGTGGTTCGTTGATTAAGTGAATGTCCGAATGGTCCTGAATGGCGCTCTAGCAGCTCATTTCGTCTGACAATACCTAAAACCTGTCCGGCTGCATCAGTTACTGCGATAGAAATAAGCGTTTTATCCTGACGCATTCTCTGTAGTAGTTTTTGTGAAGGTAGCTCGGGTTTTACAGAAGGGACTCTGTGTAGAAGGGTCGCTGCGGTATAAGGCTCTTCTATGAGTGGTGGTGCAAATTTTTCTAAATGAGAGAGACACTGCATTCTTGCGCTGGGTTTTTGAATAAAGTATCCCTGCATGCAACGGATATTCAATCTAGCGAGTAATTCGTATTGTTCCTGGGTTTCAACTTTTTCAGCAATAACGGTAGAATCAAGGTGTTCAGCCAGTTTGAATAGTTGTTCTAAGGCTGAAGCTGTATGAGGATTATGAAGGAGTGTATCGGCGAAAAAACCATCTAACTTCAGATAATGAGGCTCGAATTGTAAAAGTACCTGTAGATTTGAATATCCGCTGCCAAAATCATCTAATGCTAGTTCAATGTTTTCATGGCGCAGATTTTCAAGCAGTTTCATTCCATTGACATCAAATTGGAATGGCTGTGATTCGGTTAATTCGATGGTAATCGGATGTTGTTGGTTTAGGTAAATTAATTGTTCCTGTGAATATTGCATATTATTTAAAAGTGAATGAGGTGATATGTTGACAAAAACTCGTTCAGGGAATCCTAATTCGGCTGCCCGTTGTACGGCAAGTTTTATGCAGAGCCATTCGAGTTGGATTTCTTTGTTATCTTTAAGTGCCTGATTTAATAAGGCTGAAGGTGAGTATAGCGGTGTATTTTCAGGTCCCCGGGAGAGGGCTTCATATCCGATTACTTCTTGATGTTGATGATCCCAGATAGGCTGAAATAATGTGGCGATATTTTGTTTATTAAGGATGTTGGCTAGTTGTAAAGCTCCATCAACATCACGCATTGTTACCTCCTTATGATAAATTTTATTATAATTTTATCAATTTACGGTGACATTTTAATGACGAGTGATCGTTATCTATTTGCGTATTTCCTGAAAGGATTTAATTGCATTTTACATCAACGCTTTGGTTCAAAGATGCATATTTAATGAAATGAGAATTGATGCATGAGTTGATTAAATAATCGGCAAACAATGCATGAGATTTTAAAATGCATTGGTTTCGACTTGACACTTTTATGGCACCCACATAGAATGCGCTTCGCCTTAAAAGGATAAGCAAAACAGCCAGTGGGGCTATAGCTCAGCTGGGAGAGCGCTTGCATGGCATGCAAGAGGTCAGCGGTTCGATCCCGCTTAGCTCCACCACTTTTGTTTTGTTAATTTTCTGTCTAAGGGGCTATAGCTCAGCTGGGAGAGCGCTTGCATGGCATGCAAGAGGTCGGCGGTTCGATCCCGCCTAGCTCCACCAATATTAATCTCCTCAAATTTTATTCCTAAATAAATTGGTTTTTGCATCTGCATTGAAGCTATTTTCCTGTTTTATTTTTAATAAGCTGTTTGATAAATCGGGCAACATGCATGGCTATAATAGGTTGAGCTTTAGCACTGGGGTGAATGCCATCGTTTTGCATCATTCCCTGACGTTTGTAAATCGCTTCGACAAAGAATGGCATTAATGGGATTTTAAATTGATGGGCCAGGTGGTGATACACTTGATTAAATGTGGTTGTGTAGCGGTTCCCATAATTAGGCGGAAGTTTAATTTCAGTCAGAATCACATTGCATTTGGCTTTTTTAGCTTGCGTGATCATTTTGGTGAGTTGTTGTCGGAGTAAATTTGTTGGCAGGCCCTGTAGACCATCATTGCCTCCTAATTCAAGTAGGCACCATTGTGGATGATACTGCTCTAATAAGATGGATAGCCGTCTTGCACCACCACTGCTCGTTTCTCCACTACTGCTGGCGTTGATGATGTCTATGTGGGGAAGTTTTTCTTTGAGCAGTTCCGGCCAGGATTGTTCGACCCTCATTCTATGACCTGAACTTAAACTATCACCTAGAATAAGAAGAGTATCAGCATGTACTGATATAAAACTGGTTATAGCAATTAGTAGGGTACTTTGAATGAATGAAAATATCATTCTACGCATTGAAAACCTCTCCAAGTCGATGACTGATGGTGACGGCACTTTGATTCAATTATATCAACAAGTTAATATGCAGTTGCTAGAAGGTCAATCAATTGCTCTTATTGGGCCTTCAGGAAGTGGTAAATCAACATTACTCGCTATGGTTGCTGGCTTAGAGCCCGTCAGCGAAGGTGAAATTTGGCTTTTCCAACAACCAATTAGTCAACTTGATGATGAATCTCTCTCCAGGCTACGGGCTGATTATCTTGGATTCGTGTTTCAGTCATTTATGCTTATCCCCGGGTTTACAGCAGCCGAAAATTTACAGATGGCTCGCTATATTCAGGGGCAGTCTCTAACTTTTTCTCAGGCCCGGGATGTCTTAGCTCATGTTGGCTTAGCCGATAAAGCAGGACAGGATGTTGCTTGTCTGTCGGGCGGTGAGCAACAGCGGGTTGCTTTGGCTCGGGCGATCGTGTGTCAGCCTCGTCTTCTGATTGCTGATGAACCGACAGGAAATTTAGATCCTGTTACCGGGCAGCGTATTAGTGATTTAATGTTTGAATTGAATAGAGACAGGCAAATTAGCTTACTTCTGGCAACTCATGATGAGCAACTGGCAAAGCGCTGTCAGAATCGTTATGAAATTCGCCAGGGAGGGCTCTATGAATGCTAATCGACATCTGAAGTGGGTGCTTGTACGTAAGAATTTTCTGGTTCAATGGCGCAGTGGTATGCTGGGCCTAATGAGTTATGCCATTGTCCTTTCGGTGTTTTGCATTGTGCTGGGGCGTTGGGTTGATATGAGCCTGAATCACCAGTTTAATCAACAAAATTCTGCGTTATTTGGTAGTGATCGGGCCATTGTCAGTTCAGCTCCGCTTCGTTTGCCTGATTCGGTTAAACATTTGCCATTAAAAATAAGTCGTTCTGTCATGTTTCATACCATGGCGTATTCGCGAGACAGGATGCAATTATTGCGTATACGGGCAACCGATAACTATTTCCCTTTACAGGGAAGTTGGCAACGTCAGCCATTGCAATCTTTGCGGGCAGGGGAGGTCTGGCTGGATGCATCTGCAATGCAGTTATTAGGTGTGCATATCGGCTCTAAGATTGCTTTAGGTGATGGTGAATTTGTCATTGCCGGTGAGTCTGTTTCTGAGCCCGCGGGGGGAGCACAGGCGTTCTGGTTCGTTCCCAAAGCTGTGATTAGTCTTAAGAGCCTGGCTTCGACGAAGGCCGTAGGACCGGGAAGCCGACTTCAGTATATCGTGAATATTTCTGCTGATAAAAAGACATTGAAGGAACTTGACTCTCTGTCTGGGCAATTTCCTGATACCTGGCAGTATCGGATTGCCGGGCAGATTAGTACCCGTACCTCTGAATGGCTTAAAGATGCCAGATATTTGATTGGATTGGCAAGTGCATTAATTGTTTTACTTTGTCTGTATACGCTATTGGTTGCGATGCGGGGGTATTTGCAATCGATGCGGCGTCAGCTAAAAACCGTTTATTTGTTAGGGGCCTCAAGGCGGCAAATCCGTCATTTAATGCTTTTCCCATTATTGATGGCTTTTGTTCCTGCAACTCTTGTTGGGATAGGGTTAGCGGTTTTCGTATTTCAAGCTGGCCATTTGGCCGGTATTTCCTGGCTTAAATGGCATCTGGAATATGGTTTGGTTATTTTTTGGGGATTTGTCCCATTGTTGATTGGTTTGTTGATGGTTATCGTTGCGCTGTGTTCAATCCACTCGACTCAATCGCTGATGCGCCGGTGGGATCAGGTGCTGTCGGGCTGGCCGATGATATCTGTTTGGTTTTTAGCCTGTATTTTGGTTTTAGCCCGTTTATTAGGCGAGTGGTCCTGGGTACTGATTCTGTCGGTTAGTCTTTTGATTTGCCTGATTTTGGTCAGATGGTTTCGCAGAGCTTTTTTGATCATTATGAGTTGCGTAATTCATGGGCGCATCTGGCGATTAGCAATGCTGCAATTTAAACGTTCTGGCCAGGCGGTTGACAGTGTCATTTTGGGGTTAACTTTGTCTTTAGGTCTGACTGGCGTTTTATGGGGGTTGCAACATCAACTCTTAAATCAATGGATAAAAGATTTACCATCAGATACACCTAACTATTTTCTTGTTAATTTACAGCCTTCATCAGTTGGGTTTTTGCAGGCCCAGGCTAAAAAATTCAATGTGACTCTGTCGCGGCCTTATTCTATTGTGCGTGGGCGCATTACCGCAGTTAATCATGTTTCTTTATGTCAGAAACATTGTGCTAAAGGCGTTGCAAAAGCTGTTGGTCGTGAACTTAATTTTACTCAGAGTTCAGCTTTACCTGTTTCGAATAAAATCATAGCGGGGAAATGGTTTCATATGTCATTATCTGGCGTGTCTCTTGAAGCTGATTTTGCGAAGCGTATTCATGCCAGATTGGGAGATAAAGTGACTCTGACGATTTATGGCAGCCAGTTGACGTTACCGGTGACCAGTATTCGTCAAGTTGACTGGCAGTCATTCCAGCCGAACTTTTTTGTTATTTTTTCTCCCGGGGCATTGAATTCGTTTCCAGGAATGGTGATTGCCAGTGCGTATATCCCCAATCATCAGGAAGCATTTATACAATCAGTCCGTCAGCGTGATCCGGGGATGAGTGTCGTGGATATCCGACAGGTGCTTTCAATGGGACAAAGTCTGTTGAAGCAATTGACTACGGCGTTACAGGCTATCTCTGTATTGTTGGTGATTGCCGCATTACTTTTGTTAAATGTACAGTTGGGAATATCATTATTTGACAGACGCCAAAAACTGGCTGTGATGCGATTGATGGGGGCGACTAAACAGCAGCTGATTCGATCTCTGATGGTTGAGTTTGCTATCCTTGGGTTTTTAAGTGCCTGCTTAGCCATCCTTTTATCAGAGGTCTTGCTATGGCAATTAGGACATTGGTTATCACTGAGCTGGTCGCCTGGATTTGACCTTTGGGTCTCGATGATTTTGATTGCTCCAGTGCTTGTCTGTGTTTCTGTTTTTCGTTTTATTCAAAGACTGTTTTTGTCAAATCGTTGGCAGCAATGGGGCGCTTACGGATAATATGGAATATTAAACAAGACTTCATTGTCGGCAAACATTTTGATGCACCATGGATGAATCACCTTAAATGATGACTCTTTATTCCCAAAAGCGAATTATTTTTTCAGGAGGTCATCAAGTGCTTCATCAATGTGTTTGAACATAAAATGAAATCCATGTTTGTTAAGTTTGTCCGGAATCGCACGCTGACCGCCCAGAAGTAATTCGCTCATTTCACCAAGGATGAGTTTGAGAAGAAATGACGGCATTCTGAAAAGACATGGCCGGTGCAGTTTGCCGGCAAATGATTTTGAAAATTGATTGTTGGTGACTGGGTTGGGGGCTGTCAGGTTAAAAGGACCATGGCACTGAGGATTATTGAGTATATATTCGATGGCATGAACCATATCGTGGATATGGATCCACGGCTGGTACTGATGGCCGTTACCTAAAGGGCCCCCGATGCCAGCTTTGAAAACTGGAAGGAGTTGTTTGAACATCCCCCCGTTTTTTCCTAAGACTAACCCGGTTCTTAAAAGACATACCCTGGTTCGTGACTGAGTTTTTAAAGCGAGAGTTTCCCATGTTGAACAAACGTGGTTGGCAAAATCGCCTTCTTCTGGTGGTGTCTGTTCATCTAAAATAGTGTCGTATTGATTTCCGTAGAAGCCGACTGCACTTCCACTTAAAAATACATGTGGGGGTTGATGGCTTGCCAGAATTTTATCGCAGAGCTGTTGTGTGATGAGCCACCGGCTCTGGCAAATTTTATTCTTTTTGGCCTGACTCCATCGTGATGAGACAATCGGTTCACCAGCAAGATTGATAACGGCAGCGAATTGATCAAAGTTGGTAAAATCGGCTAAATCCTGACACACTTGGATTTGATGCCCCAATTTCTTAAAAGTCCTCAGAGGATTTCGGGACAGAACAACAACATGATGCTGATGTGCAAGTAAATGGGGAATGAGATTACAGCCGATAAATCCACTTCCCCCTGTAATCAGTATTCGCATTTTATCAGTTAAAATGATGAATTATAAAGTTACCTTAGCAGAAGATGGCTTTTTTGCGTATCAATAAGTCGTGAATTGAGAGTTTGTCCTTAATTATTACAGAGTAGCCATATGAAATATGCATTTATTACAGGAATTGGTCATCGGTTAGGCTTTTATTTAGCGAATCAGCTGATTGATCGGGGATATCAGGTTATAGGACAGTACCGTACACAAAGAGATTCAATTCAACAGCTTCAGGAAAAAGGGGTGAAGCTTTATCAGTCTGACTTTACTCAGTTTGATTCTTTATGTGAACTAGCCAAAGAGCTTCAAAATTTAGAGCAACTTGATTTATTAGTGCATAATGCGTCAGCTTTTTATTCCTCGAGTGATGATATTCGCCAGCAGGCAAAAGATATGGCAGATTTTGCTGCTGTTCATATGCAGGCTCCTCTGGTTTTAACTGAAGCTTTAAAGAGTGCTCTTAAATCATCGGATAATGGATGCATGGTTGCGTTAACCGATATCTATATTCATCATCCTAATCCTAACTTACATGCGTATTGTGCTACAAAAGCCGGGTTGGATAATTTAATGCAATCTTATGCACTTCGTTTAGCGCCTCATGTCCGGGTTAACTGTATTGAACCTGGTCCTATTCTATTTTTGGATCATCATGATGAAGATTATCGAAAAGATATATTAAGTCGGACCCCTCTGGCCCGGGAAGGTGGATTGGAGCCAATTTGGCAGACTCTGGCCATGATCATTGATAATCATTATTTAACCGGGGCCCGGATTGCGGTTGATGGTGGTCGTTCTGTGACCCAGTTGTAATTTGCCAATGTTAAAATGAAACTTGGTTTGGTGATTGACGCAATGGTTAAAAATTAATTCGCTATGGAGCTCCAGGAGATAACTTGGCAGTGATGCGCAGGCAATGGCTGCCCAGTTGTTGCTAGATGCTAGTATATCGAGATCTAATACCCGGTCTTTGATGCTGCTTAGTGGATCTTGTCTGTCTCTGCCATGGACTATTTCCAGGTGGTTAAAATGGGTTTTGATTGTTTTTGCGGGTAAGTCATTGGTGAAATAAAATAACCCGTTAACAAAATGATTCGCCGAATTCATATCGACCGGTATGGTATAAATGAAAGAAGAACAGGTGATTGGTGAAGTGAATTGAATAAGTTCATCAATTGCCTGGGGAACGTGTTGTTGTGGCTTGATATTACAGCCTAAGCTACAGAGGTAGTACATGTATATCCTTCTCAAAAGATACTGTTGTTTTGTTTCTTTTTAGGTATCTTAACGATTAATGATTAAGTTTGGATCAATTTATGAGTAGCGAATCAGAAAAAAATGTAAATACGGGGTCTATTTCGCGCTTTTTAGTGGGGGGAGCTGCATTAGTCGTCTTATTAGCTGGGCTAAAGGCTGCAACACCTATTTTATTACCTTTCCTTCTGGCTTTGTTTATCGCCATTATTGCGAATCCTTTTGTCGTACAGTTAACCCGTTGGCATATTCCAAGGACTCTGGCTGTATTTGTTGTGCTTGTTTTTATTGTCGTGGTTATTATTGGTATAGCCGGCGTAGTGGGTAGTTCTGTCAGCAGTTTTAAGCAGTCTATTCCCGAGTATAGGGAACAATTGTTAGCCCACTTTTACTGGCTGACAAAAGTTGCTGGATATTTAGATATTCATATATCCAAAGATATGATCAGTAGCTATTTAGATCCTGGCGTTATTTTTGGGGTATTTGCGAATACGCTAAGTGGGCTAAGTAGTATGGCAACCGATCTGTTTATTATTCTTTTGACGACTGTTTTTATGTTGCTTGAAGCTGATAGCTTACCTCGTAAACTTGATTCGGCGTTGCACAATCCTCGTTTTCGGTTGTCACAAATTGACCGTTTTGCCAGGGCGGTGAATCATTATATGGAGGTGAAAACGGTTGTCAGCCTGATTACGGCTGTATCGATTACGGTAGCACTTTGGTTCTTCCATGTCGATTATGTGATTTTGTGGGGATTGTTGGCTTTTTTACTGAACTTTATTCCGAATGTTGGTTCATTGCTGGCAGCATTGCCCGCTGTATTATTAGCGATAGTGCAATATGGCTTAAGTACGGCACTCGGGGTGGCTCTTACCTATGTCGTTGTGAATGTGGTTGTCGGTAATATTATTGAACCACGTTTAATGGGGAAAGGGCTTGGCCTGTCATCTTTAGTGGTTGTGCTTTCATTGGTTTTTTGGGGATGGCTATTCGGAAGTGTTGGGATGCTGTTGTCTGTTCCTTTAACCATGATCGTGAAAATTGGTTTGGAATCAAGCCCTCATGGCCATTGGTTTGCGCGATTACTGAGTCACCCCGATGAGTTGGAACATTGAGAGTTTTGGTCTGGGATTTCATCATTGGTTAAAACCAGTAGTGGTGAGCATAGATTGATATGACTGAACTGGGCTGGATCAATCCTCTGATATAGATGGCTATTGGTGACTAATATGGGCGTTGTCAGGTCGAATCCGGCCTGCATGATAGCAACATGATCGAATTGAATGAGTGGTTGTCCGACATGAATGTTCTGGTCCGCAGACACCAATGATGAAAAATACTTTCCGGTAAGTTGCACGGTTTTTAATCCGATGTGTATAAGAATTTGAATGCCATCGTGGCTGATAAGACTAATCGCATGATGACCTTCGAAAACTCTTTCAACTTTCCCATTGATGGGGGAATAAAGGATGTTGTGATCCGGATAGATGGCAACACCTGTGCCTAATATGTTGCCAGAGAAAATAAAATCATCTATTTCATTTTGTTGGATAAGACGGCCAGTCAACGGGCAGGGGATTAATTGCGATTTGGCTGTTTCTTTTTGATTATTATTCGTCAAAGCTTCTGCTGTTGAGTCACTTTGAGTGATGTCGTGATGATCTGGCCAAATGTAGCGCCCTATCATTGCCACCAGAAAACTCAAAGAAAAACCCAACAGAAGTATCAAAACTGATGAGTGGGTATTGCTGTATTGAATCAGCAAAAATAGGCCTGGCAGTGTGTTTATTTGACTTGTTAAGTGGTCCATCATCATGGCAACACTGCCTGTAACTGCTCCCAGAGAACCAAAAATCAGTGCTTTTTTATCCGGTAAATTACATCCATAGAGAACCGGTTCTATTATTCCGCACAAACTAATACATGATGCAATGCCTTTGAACACTCTATTTTTCTGATTTTTTTTAAATAATAGCCCGGCGGCTGCACCACTTTGACCTATCAGGGCGCATGCAATAACAGGAAGTAATGGATCATAACCATAGATATAAAAATGAGTCAGGATAATAGCTGTGAATGTCCATTGTAATCCGAATAACGAAATCATGGGCCAAAGGCCCGCGATAAATAATTCTGTGATCAAGGGATGTTCTGTATAGAGATAATGATAAAAGTCGATTATGAGTAGCCCGAGTAGCCTGCCAACAGGTGCTATAACAACAAAAATAATCGGAACGAACACAAGGATGCAGATAGTGGGGACAAATAGAGTTCTGATTGTTATAAAAAGACGTTGTTCTAGTTGTTTCTGAATGAAAGATAAGGCCCATATCAGTGCTAGTAAAGGCAACACAGATAAACCATGGGAAAATATTTCGTTGTGCGCATGAAATAATGTTGCCGTATTAGATAGAAACTCGAGTGGTTCTGCTGATGTGGGATGAAGTAATGCTGCACTAATTGCCATTGCAACGTAAGGATTGGTTTTAAACTGCTTTGCCATCGTGTATGCAAGCAAAATAGGCATGAAATAGAATAATGACTCGCTTGTTGCAAATAGAATTCGATAAGTTCCATTATCAGGCAGTATCCCAGTCAAACTAAGCGCGATGATGGTGGCTTTTATCAATGCACAAATTAGTAAGATATTAATAAATGGCTTAAAGGCTTCAGTGATGGTAATTATTAGTCGGGAAAATGGAGATCGCAGGCCCGGCATGGTCGGTAAGTAAGTTGTAAATTGAGGGCACTTTTTGATAAGTTCCTCATATACATCACTCACTTCTGGCCCTATGACGAGTTGATACTGGCCAATACCGTTTACAACCATAATGATATGGGGATTTTTTTTGAGTATGTCGCTATTGGCCAGATCTGGTTTTTTGAGAATAAATCTTAGCCGTGTTGCGCAATGAGTTACTGAGTGAATATTTTTACAGCCACCGATATTTTCGAGTATTTCATTAATTAATTGAGAATAATCCATGGTTTACTCGTAATTTGAAGTTTGTTTTGCTGGTGGATGTTCTGACGTAGATGCTTCATTTAATCATTTTGTGTCATGTTGGCAAGTACTTCCTGTACAAAGTGTGTTTTGAGTGATGTTTTGATAACGGATCCGAGTCACAGTTTGTGTCGAATTATATTGAGAGAGAAATATTTATTGATAGTATATTTGGGCTGTTTATCTTCTGTTACTGTATATCTTTTAGATTCAATGCGTTTAGTGTGTACAAATTAGGATCGATGTATAGGACCTTTTAGAATTTCAATAATGCGATGGCTTTAGAAATTTCAATGGGTATTCGTTGTTTGAAACAATCTGTTGGGCAGTTACAGCATGAAAAATAAAGGATTGTCACCCTATGGGCAAAACCTGACGAATCATTCTAGCTATATACAGCCAGGATTATCCGTCAGGTTTTTTTATAAGAATAGTAATGAAAATATCAAAAGTTCTGAATAACAATGTGGTTGTGGTTGTCTCTGATTCTGGAAAAGAGCAGATTGTTATGGGACGTGGTTTAGGGTTTCAGAAGAAGCCGGGCGAGTTACTTGATGCTTCATTAGTGGAAAAGACGTTTTCATCGTCAGAAAATCAGGTAAGTGAACGGTTGACTGAATTATTGCAAGATATCCCGATTGAGGTGATCACGACAACAGAGCGTATTATTTCTATTGCTCGGGAACGGCTCAACGGTAAATTGCACGATAGTATTTATATATCCTTAACGGATCACTGTAATTTTGCAATTGAACGTTTTCGTGAAGGAGCATTGATTCATAATGTATTGTTATGGGAGATAAAAAGGTTATATCCGGATGAATTTGAAGTTGGGATTGCGGCTTTAGGTATCATTAATAAGTATCTTCATATTGATTTGCCCGAGGATGAAGCCGGATTTATAGCTCTTCATTTTGTTAATGCGCAGCTCAATGGCGATATGAAAGGGGTATACCAAATCACAAAAGTGATTCAGGAAATCATGAGTCTGATTAAGTATCAACTCAACCTTGATTTCAATGATGAATCTATTAATTATCAGAGGCTCATTACACATCTGAAATTTTTTGTTCAACGAATGGTGAGTGAGCAGGAGTCAGATATTCTGGATGCTCCTCTTGGTGATGCAATTCAGGCTCATTATCCGGTTCCTTATGAATGTGCTCTGAAAATCGCTCAGTATATAAATCAGCGTTACCATTATCGGGTGAATCGAGATGAGCTTATGTTTTTGACAATTCATATTGGACGAATTTATGATGATAGTCAGAAAAAAGGTGTGATTGAGTAGCAATTGACTCGTAATAAGAAAAAAAAGTTGCACTCTATATTTTTTTGTGAATGTGAATAAAAATCGCTATTTTGCAATGTTATCCACAAAATCTGTGGATTAAATTGTGGGTTAATTTAGATATAAGGTGCAATTATTTGATTTTAATGAAATTTTCATGACGTACAAAAATTGATTTATTATTTGTTCGCATCAATTGAACTTACCGCATGCATTATTTTCCTACGTCATTATATGGATTTCGGTTTGTTGGATGATGACCTTGTCCACTCCCCCTAAAATGAAACAAATTTAAATGGAGTTTTCTATACGTTATAGACGTAGGAGAACGTCATGAAAAAATCATAATTTACTGAAACACAGATCGCCAATATTCTCAAAGAAGCTGATGCGGGTATGAAAGTTGAGGATATTTGTCGTAAGCACGGTATGAGTAATGCCACGTATTACAAGTGGAAATCGAAATACCATGGAATAGATGCTTCTGAACTCAAACGTGTGAAAGAGTTAGGAGATGAAAATACCAGTCTGAAACAGTTATTTGCTGAAGTGAGTTTGGAAAATCAAGCTATGAAGGAACTCTTCGCAAAAAATAGGGCTGGTGATAGCTGATAAACGAAATTGTGCCCAATTACAGGTTTGTTCCGGTTTGATCATTCTGAAAGCCTGTGCATTGGTCGATATTAGTCGTTCATATTATTACCGGCCAGTCGTCAATCGGCGACAAAAGGATGCTGTGCCTTTAATGCTGAATTTAAGAAATCACCCCGAGCCGGCGGGTTTTGGAAGTGCTTTAGCTGACTCCGTTACAAGGACTATCTGTTTAACCATAAATGGGTTTATCGGGTCTATTGCTAAATGGGCTTAAATTTGAAACGACGTGTTAAATGGGTATTACCAAAACGTGTTGCGTAACCATTACAAGTCGAAGCAAAAGCAACTCATCAATGGGTTTTAGATTTTATGCATGACGGACTGTACAGCGGAAAACGCTTTCGCACATTGAACGTTGTCGATGAAGGGACACGAGAAATGTCTGGCCATTGAAGTGGATACATCACTTCCTGCTGAACGTGTTGTATTTGTACTTGAGCAACTCAAAGCAGAACGGGGTACCCGTTCAATGACGATTCGATCATGGCCCAGAGCTTATCTCAACCAAACTGATGGATTGGTGTGAGCAACAGAATATCTAACTCATCCATATTCAGCTATGTAAACCCCAGCAGAACGGTTTTATTGAGCGTTTTAATGGCTCATTCTGTCGAGAATTTTTAGATGCCTATTTATTTGAATCGCTGGAGCAGGAACGAAAAATGTCGTGGTTCTGGCGATTGGATGACAACGAGGAACAACCTCATGAAAATCTCGGCAATTTGCCTATGGCCGCTTATCGAGCAAAGCTGGAAAGCTCTGCTTTAAAACTGTCTCATTAATGGGAAGACCTCTGACAGAGTGTTATTTTTTAGTTTTTTAAAAAAGCCCCGCTGAAATCAGCGGGGCTTTCTTTAATTATGCAAGTAAAAATTATTTAGCTTGTTGTTGACTTGCCTGAATAGCTGTCAATGCGATGGTGTAGACAATATCTTCAACTAATGCGCCGCGAGACAGATCGTTGACTGGTTTTGCCATACCCTGAAGCATTGGACCAATACTAATGAGTTCTGCGCTACGTTGAACTGCTTTATAAGTTGTATTCCCAGTGTTTAGATCTGGGAAAACAAAGACAGTTGCTTTACCTGCAACAGGACTATTTGGAGCTTTACTTTTTGCAACATTTTCCATAATTGCTGCGTCATATTGTAAAGGTCCATCGATAACCAAATCAGGGCGACGTTCTTGAGCCAGCTTAGTTGCTTCTCTTACTTTATCAACATCGCTGCCCTGGCCTGAATTTCCTGTTGAGTAGCTGATCATCGCAACGCGAGGTTCAATGCCGAATGCCTGTGCTGATTCTGCAGACTGAATCGCAATATCAGCCAATTGGTCCGCACTTGGATCTGGGTTAATTGCGCAGTCACCGTAAACCAGAACTTGATCAGGAAGCAACATGAAGAAGATTGAACTGACCAGATTATAACCAGGTGCAGTTTTGATGAGTTGCAGTGGTGGGCGAATTGTGTTTGCTGTTGTATGAACAGCTCCGGAAACCAGCCCATCAACTTCATTTTGAGCCAGCATCATGGTTCCAAGAACAACATTATCTTCGAGTTGTTCCCGGGCGACAACTTCTGTCAGGCCTTTTTTCTTACGAAGTTCGCACATTGGCGCGACATATTTTTCGCGGACTTTGGCAGGATCCATGACAATGACACCGTCACCGAGTGTGACTCCTTCCTGAGCTGCGATGCGAGCAATTGCTTCAGGATCACCCAGTAGTATAGAGCGGGCGATTCCCCGTTCAGCAGCAATAGCCGCTGCGCGGATAGTTCTTGGTTCATCCCCCTCTGGCAAGACAACTATTTTACCTGCTTTTCTGGCCATTTCAGTTAACTGATAGCGGAATGCAGGTGGAGACAGACGATGTGGTCGAGCTGATTCAGATGCTAAAGATTCAATCCAGTGTTTATCGATATGTCCTGCGATATAATCCTGAACTTGTTCGATACGGTCTGCATCATCAACTGGAATTTCCATATTGAAGCTTTGCAGAGCCAGGGCTGTTTGCCATGTATTTGTTTCAATTAACATGATTGGCAGCCCAGTTGTGTTCAGAGCCTGTTCACACAGTTCCGATACCGTTTTTTCTGGACGGTAACCACCTGTAAGAAGCAGTGCACCAATTTTAACACCGTTCATTGCAGCAAGGCAGGCTGATACGATAACATCAGAGCGATCGCCTGATGTGACTAACAGACTACCTGGTTGAATGTGTTCGATCATATTAGGAATGCTGCGGGCGCAGAAAGTTACACGGCCTAGACGGCGATTATCAAGATCACCATGATTCAGGACAGTTGCCTTGAGATGTTCGGCCAGATCTTTTGCCCGGGGGGCAATAAGTGCAGCATTCCATGGGATACAGCCTAAAATCTGCATAGGACTTTTACTGAACATCTGTAACACTTCCAGATTGGTTGACATAGCGGGTGCTTTTTTGTCAAACATTTCTGTCAGATCTGGACGAGTTGGATGCTGTTCATCAATTGGTGCACCTACTTTATTGATAATGCAACCAATGATTCGTTTGTTGTTCATGCCGCCAAAGCTATTGGCTGCAATGTCCATTCTTTCTTTTAGTTGTTGAGAGCTATCATTACCTGGATTAGTTACAAATACGATATCTGCATCTAATGCTTTGGCGACACCGTAGTTAATAGCTGAAGCATATGAACTTGTTACAGTTGGAACCAAACCCTCAATAACGACAACTTCAGAACTTTGTGCTCCATCATTGAAACGAGCGACAATTTTTTCCAGCAAATCATCAACCTGATTTGCGCTAATCATATTTTCGGCTAAATCTGCCGCAAAAGGCTCTGGAGGAGTGATATGTGTTGCGTTACGAATAATTGTAGTTGAACGTTCAGGTTCTGTGTGCCGATGGTTAGGCTGAGCGATTGGTTTGAAAAAATTCACATTAACGCCATTACGTTCCATGGCGCGAACCATTCCCAGACTAACCGAAGTGATGCCTACTTCATCACCAATCGGAATTAACATAATTGTGCGAGCCACGGCTCTACCTCACTTACTATGTTCAATGAATAACAACGGTGCACCCCAAAGAGGGTACATCAACTAAAATGATTTGGTATTTTAGGCTTTTTCTACTACAAGAGCTGTTGAATCTTGGGCGATGACGAACTCTTCGTTGGTCGGAATGACCAACATTGGGCGGCTATCTGCAGTGGAAATGACTCCTGAAGCTCCGAAGCGAGCGTCCATATTTCCTTTTTCATCAACAGAAAAACCAAGTAAGCCCAGATGTTTGATAATTCGGTCACGAACTGGCGCTGCATTTTCGCCAATTCCCCCGGTGAAAACTAAAGCATCTAAACGGCCATCAAGAGCAGCAGAATAAGAAGCAATATATTTAGCTATTCGGTAACAGAAGACTTCTTTGGCACGAAGTGCGGCATCATCACCTTCTGCCGAATGTTCTTCAACCCAGCGGCAATCGCTACTTACTTCAGTCAGGCCTAGCAGACCAGATTCTTTGGTAAGCATGTGATCTACTTCGTCTAAGCTATATCCTAGACGGTTGACAAGATGGAAAACGATAGCTGGATCGATATCACCACTACGAGTACCCATAACAACACCTTCAAGAGGTGTCAGACCCATACTAGTATCGACACATTCGCCATTTTTAATGGCAGAGATTGATGCGCCATTACCTAAGTGGGCTGTAATCAGGTTACATTCGCTCAGATCTTTACCAAGCATTTTTGCGGCTTCGTTGGCTACATAACGATGGCTGGTGCCATGGGCCCCATAACGACGAATACCGTGGTCGCGATACAATTTGTAAGGCAACCCATACAGGTATGCTTTGCGAGGCATTGTCTGATGGAATGCAGTATCAAAAACAGCAATATGAGATAATGCTGGGAAACTTTTTCGTGCAGCGCTGATGCCGATTAAGGCTGGTGGGTTGTGTAATGGAGCAAAATCAGAACATTTTTCAAGACCTTTGATGACTTCATCATCGATGATGACTGATTCAGAGAATTTTTCTCCTCCACTAACAATACGATGACCGACAGCAATAATGTGGTCATTCAGTTCTGGGTATTTAGAAAGAATGTTGCCAACGATAAAATCAATTGCTTCCTGATGAGCTGCTTTGGCTGGGAGTGTCGCATCAAATTTTTTACCAGCTACTTTCCATTTGATTCGGGCATCGTCAAGTGTTAAACACTCAGCCAGCCCGGAAATTTTTTCGTCACCTGATTCAGAATTTAGGATTGCAAATTTAAGAGATGAACTGCCACAGTTCAAGACTAGAACAAGCTTGTCGCTCATGGATCATTCCTGTTGATTGGTACCAGAATATAACAGTAGCCAAACCAGAGAGGACCATGTCCCCCTGATGACTACTGAGCCAAAAATTAGGACTAGAACAGTTTTTATAATTAGAGATAGTATCGAATTGCTATTCGGTTCTATACTTATATGTAGAGATGTCACTGTTCTTGTAGGGTTGATGCAGAATCATATCGGATTTGTTGTTAAATAAACATAAAACATTAAGTAAAATTTAGATTTTCGCTAAAAATTTGACCATTTATTGGTTTATGTCAAAAACAATATGATTGGGGAAGAAACAATGAGTAATTTTTCGACAACTATACGAGATGGGGTGCGGTTTTCAAAAGCCTGGCCTAAAGAGGCGATGCTCGCCTCCATATTTTTGGAACACCGGGTTATTAACCTGATTCCGTTTGTTAACCGGGTTATGCCTGCTCTTGCTGTTATTACAGTATTGTTACCATGTTTTGCTCGTCAACCGGAGATGCTTCCTCAATCAGCGATTTTTGCTTTGCTCTTTTTAGCAGCACCTTTTCACTTATTTTATTGGCTCGGTCGTCGGGCAAATAGATTATTGTCCCCGTCATTAGCAAACTGGTACCGGGAACTTCACCATAAGTTGTCAATGGCCGGTGAAACTATGAAGCCAATTGTCTCTAAGCCCCGTTATTTTGAATTAGCTTATACGTTAAGCAAAGCTTTTAATCGCTTTGACAAAGGGTTTGTGATTTACGGAAGTTAATTTTTTGGTAGAGATGGAGGGTAAATGCAACTTCAATTGGTTGTTTATCTTCTTTAAATCGTTGTCGAATTTTTTCATTTAACTTCCAGTTAAATGGTGTCATCGCCATTAGATCTTCCCTTTCATTTTGTGATGGTTCTATCTCATAGTTAAGGCGTTTGCTCATTATAAATTTCATGCCTGAGATTGGTTTTGCTTCATCTTGATGGGGGCGAAATTCTGGATAGATGAGATTTCGAAATTGTTTTAGATGGTTTTTCCCTGGTATGGCTGTAATTAAGTAGCTATCTGCTTTAAGGCAGCGAACAATTTCACTATCTTGTTGGGGGGCAAATATTCGGGTGATGAGATCCAGTGACTGAGATGCAAAAGGTAATCGTTTATTACTGGCGATTAGGAACTGACATTGAGGGTAGTGCTTGGCTGCCAGACGGATCCCCCGTTTAGCAATGTCGAGTCCCCATACATGGACAGAGGGAGCCAGTTGACGAAGTTTGTCCGTGTAATATCCTTCACCACAGCCTATGTCGAGAATATGCAGGGGATCGGTGATAGATTGGGAGGCAAACTCAAGCAACGCTTGATGAAGCGGTTGGTAGTAGCCTGCATTTAGAAACTGTTGTCTTGCTTTTAGCATGGTTGCATCATCTCCTGGTTGAGATGAATGTTTAAATTGGACTGGCAGGAGGTTTACGTACCCTTCTTTTGATTGATCGAAGTTATGTCGGTTAGAGCAACACCAGTTTCTTTCTTGGTAGGTTAATGGCTCTTCACATATGGGACAAATTAAAATGCTATTGTTCAAGTCTTCGTTCCTTTTGTCCAAAATGATGCTTCGATTCTGCAATATGACGAGGGTGCATATAGTCTTTTGAGTTTAATAGTCTTTAACTGGTCAAGTTCAGAGTGAATTAAAAAAGATAGAAGAGAAATACTAGGCTCAAAACCCGTCTGTCTGAGCCTGTATAATTATTAAAAAATGACATTTGGATGATATTGCTTCAGGATGGATTTAATTTTCTCCATCACTTCTTTAGAGGGCGGCTCAACACCTTCTAACTGGTATTTTTCCCCCATGGCAATCCACTTGTGTTTTCCTAACTGATGATAAGGAAGAAGTTCAATTTTCTCGATATTGTCCATTCCCTGAATAAATTGTCCGAGTAAATGGGCCGATTCTTCACTGTCAGTATAGCCTGGAACAACAACGTGGCGAATCCAGGTTTTCTGTCCGATTTTTTGTAAATATCGGGCAAAATCTAATGTCCGGTGGTTACTTACACCAACCAGTTTCTGATGAACGTCATCATCGAGATGTTTTAAATCGAGCATGACCAGATCGGTAACATCCATCAATTCATCGATAACGGATGTATGTTTGCGGACAAACCCATTGGTATCCAGGCATGTATGAATATTGTGTTCATGACAAGCTCTAAAAAAATCTCTGATAAATTCAGCCTGTAGAATGGCTTCTCCACCTGATGCCGTAACGCCCCCATTACTGGCTTCCATAAAGTGTCGGTAGGGGAGTAATTCCTGAATTAAGTCATCTACGGTTACTTCGCGTCCACCATGAACATCCCATGTATCGCGGTTATGGCAGTATATGCAACGCATAAGGCAACCTTGCATAAATACGATAAATCGAATGCCTGGTCCATCTACAGTACCGCAGGATTCTGTCGAGTGGATACGACCTTTTATTGCCATCGCAACCTCCTATAAAAAAAGCCTTGTCCAACCGGGCAAGGCTTTTTGCACTACCTGATTAATTTTATTTTATCAGGTTATTAGCTTTCTTACATGTGATCAGTGAATGTACGTGTAATAACATCTTGCTGTTGTTCACGAGTCAGAGAGTTAAAACGAACGGCATAACCAGATACACGAATAGTCAGTTGTGGATATTTATCAGGGTTTTCCATTGCATCCAACAACATTTCGCGGTTCATAACGTTCACGTTTAAGTGCTGACCGCCTTCAACTGCATTTTCATGATGGAAATAACCATCCATCAGGCCTGCTAAGTTGGTGCGACGAGAATCATCTTCTTTACCCAGTGCGTTTGGCACGATAGAGAAGGTATAAGAAATACCGTCTTGAGCACTTGAGAATGGCAGTTTACCAACAGAAGTCAGTGAAGCAACAGCGCCTTTTTCGTCACGTCCGTGCATTGGGTTTGCACCTGGAGCGAATGGTGCACCAGCTCGACGACCATCTGGGGTGTTACCTGTTTTCTTACCATAAACAACGTTTGAAGTAATCGTCAGGATTGACTGAGTTGGTGTAGCACCACGATAAGTTTTAAGGGCACGGATTTTGTTCATAAACCGTTCAACTAAATCGCAAGCCATTGAGTCAACGCGTTCGTCGTTGTTACCGAATTTAGGATAATCACCTTCGATTTCGAAATCGATAGCCAAACCATCTTCATCACGAATTGGTTTTACTTTAGCGTATTTGATTGCAGACAGGGAGTCAGCAGCAACAGACAATCCAGCAATACCACAAGCCATTGTGCGGTATACATCTTTGTCGTGCAGAGCCATCAAAGAAGCTTCATAGCTATATTTATCGTGCATGTAATGGATACAGTTCAAAGCGGTGACATAAGTTTTTGCCAACCAGTCCATGAAGTGATCCATTTTTGTGAATACTTCATCGTAGTCTAAGTATTCACTGGTGATTTTTTCAGTTTTAGGACCAACTTGGATTTTTTTCTTCTCATCCATACCACCATTGATGGTATACAGAAGTGTTTTAGCCAAGTTTGCACGAGCACCGAAGAATTGCATTTGTTTACCGATAACCATCGGAGATACACAACAAGCAATTGCATAGTCATCGCTATTGAAATCTGGGCGCATTAAATCATCGTTTTCATATTGAATTGATGAAGTATCAATAGATACTTTTGCACAGAATTTTTTCCAGCCTACAGGCAGTTTTTCTGACCACAGTACAGTGATGTTTGGTTCTGGTGATGAACCCATAGTGTACAAGGTGTTCAGGAAGCGGAAAGAAGAACGAGTCACCAATGTGCGTCCGTCTAAGCCCATACCACCAAGTGATTCAGTTGCCCAGATTGGGTCGCCTGAGAACAATTCATCATATTCAGGTGTACGCAGGAAACGAACCATACGCAGTTTCATAACAACGTGGTCAACTAATTCCTGTGCTTGTTCTTCAGTCAGTTTACCATCAGCCATATCACGTTCGATGTAGATATCGAAGAAAGTTGAGTTACGACCGAATGACATTGCAGCGCCGTTCTGAGATTTAACAGCAGCCAGGTAACCGAAATAAGTCCATTGAATTGCTTCTTGAGCAGTTTCTGCAGGACGGCTGATATCGCAACCATATTTAGCTGCCATTTCTTTCAGTTGACCTAAAGCACGGTGTTGTTCAGAGATTTCTTCGCGGTGGCGCATGATCTCTTCCATGTTTTCACCGGTTTCAGTTGCTTTATACAGGTCAGCTTCCATTGATTTATGCTGAGCAACTTTTTCAGCCATCAGATAGTCGATACCATACAAAGCAATACGGCGATAATCACCGATGATACGTCCACGGCCGTAAGCATCAGGCAGACCAGTCAGGATACCTGCTTTACGACAAGCACGGATTGAACTGGTATAAACGTCGAAAACGCCCTGGTTATGTGTTTTACGATATTCAGTGAAGATTTCTTCAATTTTTGGATCTAACGTACGGCCATATTCTTTGCATGAGTTTTCGATCATGCGGATACCGCCGTTAGGGATCAGTGCGCGTTTTAGAGGTTTTTCTGTTTGTAGACCAACGATTTTTTCAAGGTCTTTTTCAATGTAGCCTGCATCATGAGCAGTAATGGTAGAAATAACGTCAGTATCAAAATCGACCGGAGCATGGGTACTGTTTTCGACTTTGATGCCTTCCATCACTTTGTTCCACAGTTTTGTGGTCGCTGCGGTTGGTCCGGATAAGAAGCTTTCGTCACCTTCATATGGAGTATAGTTTTTTTGGATGAAGTCACGTACGTTGACCTCATTTTGCCAATCACCCGCAGCAAACCCTTTCCAGGCTTGAGTGTTTTGTTCTGCCATGTTGTACCTACCTTTATGATATATCAGTAGAAAAATAATTACTCGCTGAAGGATAACTTATCTATCAATCTTATTGATGGTGTGGTTATTCTCAGCGCATAACCTGACGCCTTTAGACTATAGTTAACCTGCCAAGTTTTGAACAGGCGTACGCACTTATAACAATGAAGTTATTTAATTGTGATAACAATAACTGACTTTACTGCTGTACGTTTTAACTAAGGACGTAAAAGCGAAGTTTCTGTGATAGCGAATGTGTGACGGTCATCCCATAGAAAAAACTGTAACCTGGCTAACCTGTTGCACTCTATCCGCCGTCTAAAATATGTAACATATTCTACAAAGCCGTAATACTTGCGAACTTGATCACGATCAACCGCTATCGCCTTATTGCGTAAACTTACTACATAAAATCCTGTTGAATTTGCCGTGATGGAATATATAGAAATAACCTCACTTTAAATGTAGAAATATTCCTCAGGTTTTTTGTGTAACCGCATATATTGTTTTGGCTCGATAGGCCTCTGTGTTGGGGGATATTCCGTTGTTATATAGAGGTTAGATGTTTCGCTTGTATTTAACTTAAGGTATATTGCTGCCCCAGCATGCATAGCATCAGTTGAAAGAAAAGGTATCGGTGTATGAATGATGTTCCCGCGTTGGAAGTCAAAGGGATCCATAAAAAATTTGGCCAGCAAGAAGTTTTAAAAGGAATTGATTTAGTCGCGCATAAAGGCGATGTTATTTCTATTATTGGTTCTTCCGGTTCAGGAAAGAGCACTTTTTTACGTTGTATTAACCTTCTTGAAACTCCGACAGAAGGGGATATCTATGTGCATGGAGAGGCCTTATTGTTTAAACATGATCGTTCAGGCCAACGAATTCCTGCTGACCAGAAACAAGTTCAACGTATACGCTCTAAATTAGCGATGGTTTTTCAGAGCTTTAATCTCTGGTCTCATATGACGGTTTTGGAAAACATTATGCAGGCTCCGGTTCATGTTCTGAATGTATCTAAACGTGAGGCATTAGAGCGGGCAGAGGCTCTTTTAAATAAAGTAGGGCTTTATGAGCACCGAAATTATTATCCTGCCCACATGTCTGGTGGTCAACAACAGCGTGCAGCGATTGCTAGAGCTTTGGCAATGGAGCCGGAAGTGATGTTGTTTGATGAACCAACATCAGCTCTTGATCCGGAGTTGGTCGGCGATGTATTGAGAGTGATGAGGGATCTGGCTGATGAAGGGAGAACGATGGCTGTGGTTACTCATGAAATGAGTTTTGCACGAGATGTTTCATCACATGTAGTCTTTTTGCATGAAGGCATTATTGAAGAGCAGGGGCTTCCATCCAAAGTATTTGAAAATCCTGACTCAGAACGCATGAAGCAGTTTCTGACGCCTAAATACTAGGGCGTTTTGGCAAATGTTGCTTGTGGATTCATTTAGATGTGTTTTGTGGCTGCCAATGGAGTTTGCTTGCTAAGCTTCATTTACGATGGATCCCCAAAATATCCAATCAATGGCAATCAACCGTTTCTGGTGCTTGATTTGTTGAAGAGATAAGCAATCATGGTGTTGGACAATGATACTTATCTCTCTTGTCAACTGAGTATTTTGAGATTTACTGGAAAGCTGGACGTTGTGATAGTGTTTCTTGCCATTTTGCAATAGATGGCCATTTTTCATCAATGATGATGTCAAGCATCGGAGCAATTTTCAGCATTACATAGGCACTTATATCTGCAACAGTGAATCGTTGACCTGCAATATAATTATTTTGTGAGAGTTGATTTTCCAGTTTAGGGAGAATTTGCTTGAAACGAAGTAATGCTTCTTTTCCCCAAGCTTCGATACAATTTTCCCGGTCTTGATAGATTTTTTTGATATTGCGAAGTGCCTGAGCAATTAAAGTGATCCCTTGCAACTCGATAATTCTTTGCCACATTTCGACTTTAGCGATCTCTTCGGGGGATTGACCAAATAGATTGGGTTGGGGATGAAGTGCTTCAATATATCGGCAAATTGCGATTGATTCGCATATATATTCACCAGAGTCTAATTCAAGAACAGGAACAAGCCCATTGATACTTTTTTGCTGGAATGATGTTGTTAAGTTATCACC
The DNA here is from genome assembly GCA_911810475.1 of Candidatus Celerinatantimonas neptuna. Lineage (NCBI taxonomy): Bacteria > Pseudomonadati > Pseudomonadota > Gammaproteobacteria > Celerinatantimonadaceae > Celerinatantimonas > Candidatus Celerinatantimonas neptuna. The sequence continues at coordinate 4,006,705 of OU461276.1, read as the reverse complement.
AGCTCTAAGATCTAAGTTTTCCCGTTTAATATCGAGTCCTTTTTCACGTAAAAAAATATTAACTCGAAGGCAATTAGGGGTAGCCGGCATTTCGTAGAGTTTCATGTTGATCCCTTTTGTGATTGTTTCAATAATGATGTAATTTGATTAAACCGAATATCCAAACGATCAGTCAAGAATAATTTAATCTAGGAAAAGTTATGGCGAGACCTTGTTCATTTAATCCTGAAGAAAAGTTGGATGAAGCAATGCAATTATTTTGGCGTCAGGGCTATGAAGCGACATCGATTCGTGATTTAGAAGAACATCTATGCCTTAACCGATTCAGTATCTATAACTGTTTTGGCGATAAAGAAGCACTCTATCATTTGGCTTTAAAAAGGTATAGAAGTCTTTCTTCGCAGTTCTGGGAACAGCTTATTAACTATCAGGAAGGGCCTGTAGCGGCTTTGAAACGATTATTGCAATGGTTTATGGAGCGGATAGAGCAATATCCACAGGGCTGCTTGATTCAGAATGCTCTGCTTGAGCGTTCGGGAACGGATAAAGTAGTTCAGTCAATGTGTAAGGCTCAGTTTGAGACTCTAGAACAAGTGATTGTTCATCAGTTTCATTCCATGGGCTGGAGTGTGAATCAAAGCCGGGCCAGAGCTGCTTTTATGGTTTCTCAGCTTCAGGGATTGCGTCTGCTGGGCAAAGCTAACCTGACAGAAATGGTGGCATTGAGTTTGAAGCAATTAGATGACTGGTTGGAACAACAACGTGTGAAAACTGCCAGTTGAAATACCTTCTTACCTTCGCGGCATTTGTTAATTGAGATAAGAAGGCTCATCGCTTTATATGGTAGACATGGAATGATCCCGAAGATGTGGCTGTTCTAATTTAAGGACCGGGCCAGAAGGTATGATTCCACTCGGGTTGATCATTTTATGGCTTTGATAGTAGTGACCTTTGATATGATTGAAGTAGATAGTATCTGCGATTCCTTTCACTTGATAAAGTTCGCGCAGGTAACCTGATAGGTTTGGGTAATCAATGATGCGTTTGAGATTACATTTAAAATGTCCAAAATAGACTGCATCAAATCGAATTAAAGTTGTGAAAAGACGCCAGTCAGCTTCGGTTAATTGCTGGCCCAGAAGATAGCGCTGCTTAGAGAGCCACCCTTCAATGGCATCCAATGTGTCAAATAATGGATATAAAGCTTCTTCATATGCTTGCTGTGTTGTTGCAAAACCTGCTTTATAAACGCCATTGTTTACATTGTGATAGATGATCTTATTTAATTCATCTATCTGCTTGCGCAAATGATATGGATAATAGTCGCCAGAAAGTGCCCCCAGATGATCAAAGGCACTGTTGAACATTCTGATAATATCAGCTGATTCGTTGGAAACGATTGTTTGTTGTTGTTTATCCCATAGGAGCGGGACCGTTACCCGACCACTGTAATGAGGATCGGCTTGGGTATAGATCTGATAAAGATAATCTGCATCATATAATGGGTCTCCAGTTACATCAGGCCCTTCGTCAAATGTCCATCCATGCTCTCTCATGAACCAATTTACGACGGAGACATCGATTATTTTTTCAAGTCCCTTGAGCATGCGAAATATCATGGTTCTGTTGGCCCAGGGACAAGCGTGAGAAACATATAAATGATAACGGCCAGATTCGGCACGGAACCCCGCGTTTCCTGTTGGGCCTGCTGAGCCATCAGGTGTTATCCAATTCCGAAACTGGGCTTCGCTACGTTTAAACCGACCCTGATTGGCCTTTGTATCGTACCAATGGTCAAACCATTTCCCATCAATTAGTCGTCCCATATTTACCTCCGATTATTAAAACCGATTTGCCTGAAAATCTTCAAATGCCTGCAATACTTCTTTTCTTGTATTCATGACAAAAGGTCCGCCCCAGGCAATGGGTTCTTTGATTTCATTTCCTGTGATGAGGAGAATTCGGGCTGGGGTTTCTGCGATGATTTCAATTGCGTCACCTTGACTGAGTATCGCGAGTGTATAAGGGGAGGTTGATGGTCCGTTTTCTTTTAGCTTGATTTGACCTTCTATCGTGTAGATAAATCCCATCTGAGCGGATGGAATCGGTAAATGAAGACGAGCATTTGCGACTAAGTCAATGTCAAAATAGTGTACCTGAGTGGTTGATGTCTGGATGGGACCTGTCGTTTTATCAGGTGTTTTTCCTGCAATGACCCTGATTCGATTGCCTTGTTCATCGATTTCATGGGGGATTTCTTTTGCGCCATGTTCCTGATAGCGGGGCGAACACATCTTATCTTGTGCCGGTAAGTTGACCCACAATTGAAATCCTTTTAATAAACCTTCTTGTTGCTCAGGCATTTCAGAATGAATGACGCCTCTACCAGCGGTCATCCACTGAACGCCACCTTCATTAATTATGCCTTCATGGCCTTGATTATCTTGATGTTTCATTCGGCCATTGAGGATGTAGGTTACTGTTTCGAATCCCCGGTGAGGGTGGCTTGGGAAGCCGGCAAGATAGTCATCTGGTTGGTCGGATTCGAAACAGTCTAACATTAAAAACGGATCTAAATGGTTAAGCTCCTGGGTTCCGATCATCCGGGTTAATTTTACTCCGGCTCCGTCCTGGGTTGGTACTCCTGTGATTAATCTGGATATTTCACGCAATTTTTCCATATTGGGCCTTTTTTATCGAAGATGAGTTCGTTATAAAATAAATGAGGTCGATATTGAGATAAACTAATAATTTTAGAAAATATTGTTCTCTAAAAAGGAACAATTGGAATAAGCCTATGGGACAATTGGAAGAGATGCGGGTTTTTGTTCGCATTATTGAAGCTGGCAGTATCAGCGGTGCTGCTTTGCAGCTTAATATGGCTAAGTCAATGGTCAGCCGACGGCTGACTCAGCTTGAAGAGCGTCTTTTAACGACTTTGATTCAGCGAACGACTCGAAAATTGACACTGACTGATGCAGGACAGCGTTATTACCACCGATGCGTTGGGATTATTGATGAAATAGATAGCTTGGATCAACACGCACAGCAGACGAATTCACTGGTCTGCGGGCCACTGCATATGGCTGCACCTGCGACATTTGCAACATTACACCTCACCAATGCGATTGATGATTTTTTAACTCTGTATCCAGATATTCGGTTGCGTATGAGCCTTGCAGACAGTCAGCATCAATTAGTTGAGCAGGGAATTGATCTCGCATTAAGAATTGCTGATTTAGAAGATTCAACTCTCAAGGCAAGGCGACTGACGACAATTCATTTTGCCCTTGTTGGCTCCCCTGATTATTTATCAAAAAGAGGGAAGCCCTTTAATCCAGATGATTTACGTGAGCATAGAATTTTGCATTATAGTCATCGTTCAAACCAGACTTGGGTTTTCAGGCAAAATGAGCGAACCGAAGTCATTCATTATCAGCCCTATTTATCTGCGGATAATGGTGAAATTTTAAATGATTTGGCTATAGCTGGAAAAGGACTTGCTTTATTACCGACATTTATTTGTTGGAAAGCCATTAGTTGTGGCCAATTAGAGATGGTTTTGCCTGACTATCAGCTTGAGCAATTAGGGGCATGGCTGGTGTATCCTGATACACGTTTTCAACTCTACCGGACCAGAGTGTTGATTGATTTTTTACTGGAACGTTTTGCTGATAATCCATATTGGGATCAGGCGTTAGTTTTCGGACAAAAATAGAATGATGGCGTGAAAGTGGAAATGGTGGAGGGGGACGGATTCGAACCATCGAAGCTTTCGCGGCAGATTTACAGTCTGCTCCCTTTGGCCGCTCGGGAACCCCTCCACGCGTCGGCGCATAATACTGATTGATCAGGACATTGTAAATACCCAAGTTTTATTTTCAGGAAGCTAAATAATCTCACATCAGAAAACAAGACTGACATATCATGAGTTAATTGCTATTCATTGTGACTTCTTATCCCAAGTTAAGGTGTCTGTTTAGAAATTTTGCTGAAGTTTTGTGAGGGCCTGCCGCTAAAAAGGTAACGCAAATATTGAGAAAAATAGATGTTACCAGAGTCAATCCGACAATCTGTATGCTGTGATGAATTACAGTTAGGTCAAGCACTAAATCAGTGTGTCGAACAAGGGCAACATGCTAAATTCTCTTTATTACTCAGCCTGCTTAGCTCTGATATCACCGATCAGCCTCAATTTGAGTTTAATCAATCTGAACCTGAAAAATGCCCTATTAACTGGCGAGCTTATTTTCAGTTACCGAAAGAAGTTGAGGTATATTCATCTGCTCAGGATTTAGAACCATTACCCCGTTGGAATCATTTGGCCAGACAAGGCTATATGGCAACGATACATTTAGAGCAGCAATTGAATCGTCCACCTTTGTGTGCCACAAAAGAGGTCCTGACTGATGAAATATTAAATAACTTATCATTACTGGATAGGCTTAAATATGAACGTCAGCAGCGGCCTGATGATTTTGCAGAGAAAATAATTGATGAAGAAATAAAATCTGCTGCAATGGTCAATGTCTTAAACGATTTCGATTATCAAAAACCGATTAAATTGCATCCTCATAGCTGAATATCCCGGTTCGAATTAAACTCGAAGTAATTGCCATTAGAGAGACTTATTACTCCGAGTGCAGTGCTAAAGTTATCTGAACACAACTGTGCGGTTACCTGTTACAAATACTTTTTCATTTAAGACGAAACGAAGAGCCCGGCTGAGTACAAATTTTTCAACGTCCCGACCAGCACTGGCCATTCGCTCTGCATCATAAGAGTGATCTGTATGAATGACATCTTGTTCGATAATCGGACCTTCATCCAGATTATTGGTGACAAAATGCGCTGTTGCTCCGATCATTTTAACACCACGATCAAAGGCTTGCTGATAAGGTCTGGCGCCAATAAATGCGGGTAAGAACGAGTGGTGGATGTTGATAATGCGTTGTGGATAGGCACTGACCAGCTCCGGCGTTAAAATACGCATGTATTTAGCCAGTACAATATAATGTGGCTGATACTCAGCGATTTTATCTGCCATTTTCTGTTCATGTTCACTGCGACTGAGCCCTTCGTGACTAATGCAGTGAAAAGGAATATCAAATTTTTCGGTGAGACTTTGAAGTGTATCATAGTTACCGATGACGGCTGCGATATCGACATTGAGGTCGCCGTACACTGATTTCATGAGGATATCCCCTAAACAGTGTGCTTCTTTCGTCACTAGAATGACAATGCGTTTGCGCCCTTGATCTTCTAAACGATATGTACCGTCTTTAGGCATTAATGATTGGAGTTGGGCTGTAAACCTGGCTTCATCAAATTGCCCGGAGAATTCGGTGCGCATAAAAAAACGATTGTGGTGATGATCAACGAATTCGTTATTCTTTAGGATATTCAGTTGATGTTCCGAACATAGCGTGGTGATTCGGGCGATTAATCCTTTTTCATCGGGGCAATCAGTTAATAAAATTTTTTGTTGCATGAATTTCTCTTTATGGGTTTAAAACACTATTTTTCAGGCAGCACTGCTTAAATTTTTTCCCACTACCGCATGGGCATAGTGTATTACGGCTAATAGCTTTTGGTGATAATTCACCTGTTGTATAGACCCATTGTTGATTAAATTGGACAAATTGTGATCGTTCGTGTAATCGTTGTAATTGCTGACCCTGTTGATACCAGGCTTTAAATTCGACAATACCTAATGACTTATCGGGTGAGATTCCATGCCAAATAATTTCCAGTTTTTTCCAGTCAGTATCACGTTGACTTAATTGTTCAATTGACAATCCATGACGGTAATTCGGATGATGGGTTTTCCAAAGGTATTCACCTAATCCCAAAACAAATGCGCTGTAGCGTGATCGCATTAGAGCCAGAGGTGTGGGGGCATTTACTCCCTGATGGTAACGCTGGCAGCATTGATTATACGGTTTTCCACTATGGCAGTAACAATCGAGCATAAGTCTTCAAAACAACAGATATAAGGCGTTAATTTAGCGTGTTTGGCTGCGAATTCAACCTTGTTCGATTCAGGCATTAGTTTTTTAAGGGCTAAATGAGCAAATCCTCTTTCATATTGGTTAAAAATTGTTAATTTACTAGGAGGGGGTTACCATGATGATAAGTGTGTCATATTTATTAATAGGAAGTATTGGTGTTATTGATCCGGATGGCTGAACATTGCTTAGAATAAATATTTATAAGTAATCAACTCAATAATCTAATCAAAGATCATCGTTTTTAGAAAGGAGGTTTGGTGTGACTATATCACGAACGGTTTGTTTGCAAGATGGTACACAACTTCCTGCCCTTGGTCAGGGAACCTGGGGAATTGGAGATGATCCGACAAAACGGGTTTCTGAAATTGAAACACTTCGCCGGGGGGTTGAACTTGGGATGAGTGTGATTGATTCAGCGGAGATGTATGGTGATGGAAACGCCGAAAGTCTTGTTGCAGAAGCGATTCATGATTGCCGGGAACAGGTTTTTTTAATTTCTAAAGTATTGCCGCATCATGCCAGTGGTGATCGATTGCTACAGAGTGTTGAACAATCACTGCAACGTCTGAACACCGATTATTTGGATCTTTATTTATTACACTGGCGTGGTTGTACGCCTTTGCAAAAAACAATCGAAGGGTTAGAGCAATTACGTCAAGGGGGGATGATTCGTCGTTGGGGTGTTTCAAATCTGGATGTAGATGATATGAATGATTTACTTTCCTGCCAGAGTGCGAAGAATTGTCAGGTGAATCAGATCCTTTATCATTTGGCCTCACGGGGTAGTGAACTGGTATTGCAGCCTTATCTGAATCAACATCAGATTTTAATGATGTCATATTCTCCATTAGCTCAAGCCGGTCGATTGCAAAATCAGTTATTAGCCAGTGATGTACTGCGTCAGATTGCAGACAGACATGATGCCGACCCTTTCCAGATAATGCTTGCTTGGTGTATCCGTAGTGGGCAGGTTTTGGCAATACCTAAAGCATCGAGTGTGGCTCATGTTGACAGAAATGCTAAAGCGGTTCGAATTGAGTTGGGGCAAGATGAATTGTCTTTATTAGATCAGGTATTCCCTGCACCTGAATATAAGGTACCATTAGATATTATTTAATGATTGAAAATATTCCGATTTTTTCTGTAGTTGCGTATGATGACCCAAAAAATATTAACAGATGGAATCGTTTTTTTAGATTTCTTTAAACCGGGCATGTCATTGAGGCAACAAAGAGTATATGGGCGAAGTTAGTCTCTGGGATCACTTAACATTATCTTCTACATTGTCCAGAATTGTAGCGATAGGTTATGCCTTTTTATTATTTCTTGTTGCTCTTCGTGTGGTTATGCGTCGAAGAGAAATTGGCTTTTCTCTGGCTTGGCTGGCTTTGATTATGGGGATCCCGCTTGCGGGGCTGATTTTATATGGATTATTTGGGGAATTAAAATTAGGGAATCGACGGGCTGAACAAAGCAGTCTGTTGTTCAGACCTTATAAATTACGTCTAAAATCCAGTACATATCAAACGGAGATGGAAGTCTCTCCGTTGGCTGCCCCCATTGCAAATTTAGTGCGTTTTCGTACAGGTATGCCATTCCAGCGGGGGAATGAACTGCAGTTACTCACATCCCCACCGCGAATACTTCAGCAATTAAGAGAAGATATCCGAAAGGCTCATTATGAGTGCTTGTTTGAATTTTATATTTGGCATAATGGTGGGTTGGTTGAACAAATTAATGAAGAACTAATTGAAGCCAGATCCCGGGGTGTTGAATGCCGGATGCTACTTGATTCGGTTGGAAGTCGTGAGTTTTTGAAAAGCGACTGGGCCGTGCGTTTAAAAGAATCTGGTGTGAGGATTGTCGAAGTATTGCCTGTTGGAACATTCAGAATGCTGTTCCAACGGCAGGATTTGCGAATGCATCGTAAGTTGGTTGTGATCGACCAGGAGATAGGTTACACCGGGTCGATGAATATGGTTGATCCTCGTTTTTTCAAGCAAAATGCTGGTGTAGGGCAATGGGTTGATGTAATGACCCGGCTAAAAGGTCCAACTGTTGATTCAATGTGGACGATGTTGGTCTGGGACTGGGAAATGGAGACTGGCGAACGTCTATTAAAACCGCTTAACCGGTTGGTTAGTTCGCAGAATCAGTCTCATAGCCGGGCTCAGCTCATTCCATCAGGGCCTAAATTCACTGATGATATGATTCCTCAGATTTTGCTTCAGTCTATTTATTGTGCGCGTCATACAATCTGCATGACGACACCTTATTTTGTGCCCGAGGAGAGTCTGGCTGCTGCACTAAAATCAGTCGCGCAAAGAGGTGTGAAAGTTGAAATTATCCTGCCCGAACAAAATGATTCAGTCATGGTTAAATATGCCAGCCGTGCGTTTATCGAAGAATTAATTAGTGCCGGAGTGATTATTCATCAATTTCGGGGTGGATTATTGCACACTAAAAGTGTCTTAATCGATGAAGAACTGGTTCTAATCGGTACGGTGAATTTGGACCGCCGTAGTTTTTGGTTGAATTTTGAAGTGACACTGCTGATTGATGACCTGTTCTTTGCAAGGGAGCTGGAATCTTTACATTGTAGTTATCGGAAACAGTCGACAGAGATTATTCTAAATCGCTGGCGTCGGCGTCCGTTTAAAGAACGAATATTAGAGAATCTTTTTTATTTACTGAGCCCTTTACTATAATGTCATCTTAGTTTAATAGAGCTCTAAAATTTGCACTGAACTACAGATTGTGTTCTGCTAGAGCGTGTTGACGTTTGGTGGTTGAATTTTAATCGATAAATCAATCGGTTGTATTTTAGATTTTAGTGGTTTTTTGGCTTTCCGGCTTTTTGAAAGAGAGCCCATTGTAACGTAGGAATAGATATGAAACCGGGGATTGTACAAGTTGGATGCGCAGCAGGTTTGTTGCTGTTGTTAAGTGGGTGTAGTACACAACCTGCATCAACTGTCTCTGATACATCGGGAAGTAGCCCATTGGATCAATGTTGGCAGAAAGTGGATGCCCGTTCACAATTAGCCGGTTGTTTGCAACAAATGCTATCGAATGAAGGTGCTAAAGCCAATCAGGAGGAAAAGCAGACTAAATCTCAAGCGCATCAGCTTGATATTACAACTGCAGCTAACATTAATGCAGAGAAACACTTTGAGTCTGCTAAAAGAAGTTTTCATCAGTTCCGTGAACGTTATTGTCGTTGGCAGGAGGCTATGATTGCCGGAGGTAGCGGGGCGGGTGATAATTATCGGGCTTGTTATGTTGAAACGACTCACTGGTGGAACCAGCTTTTGGAAAAACAGCTTCAGGACAATTAAGTTAGCTTAGGATTTAGATGCTTTTTTGATATGAGTGAAGGATGCTCGGTTTTGGCTTTAAATCAGTTTGTCCCGAACATATAAAGCGTTATGTTGTAAAATCGCAGTGACAACATAAATGAATCAATAATTCTATTGGGATTTTTATCCTGTGCTCAGATTATTTTGAGAAAAGTTAAACAGCGCATTTCTGGCGCTGTTTCTCAAGCCTATTTACCCTATAGTTGTTATCTCTTCCGTACGGTTTTTCGCCAGATTGGTTTGGCGTGAAATACCGATATTTTTAGATCACGGTTTTCTTCTTGTGAAGGTTGTAACCTTTCTAAAATGGCATCAACCATATCTTGCAAAGGTTGCTCGTAAGTTGTGAGTTGATATCCCAGCCAACCTGCCTGTTCAATATTATCGAACCCGATAACGCAGAGATCCTCTGGGATATTAAGTCCAAATTCATGGCGTACGGTGTCAATAAAGCCACATGCAATCAAATCAGTAACACAAAAGATACCATCTGGTCGCATGTGTTGAGCCATGAGCTGACGTGCTGCCTGACAACCTGTTTCATAGCGGGTTGGACCGGCTCTGAGCAACTCACATGGCTGTTCTGCTTGTTCTGCCGCCTGCATAAATAGTTTTTCACGGGTAAGCAGGCTTGGAGATCTGATGGTGGAAGAGATGACAGCTAACCTGCGACACCCGGCTTGCTGAAGCGTATGATGAGCGCTGCACATGGCAGATGAATAATCAAGGGTGATATGCTCGGCCCCGGTAAACTGTCCAGCCCGGTTGACAAGAATGACCTGTTGACCACTTTGTATACATGTTTCAATTAATGAACTGTGAGGTGTTCCGGTCAGGACAATAGTGGCTGCAGCTCGGTAGTTCAACGTTTGCTTGAGTGCTGCATCAGAGCTTTCATCGCCACCAGCTGTATTGATCACCATGACTGCACGGCCATTTTGTTGGAGTTGTTGTGTCAGAATATCAAGTAGACGAGCCTGGAAAGGAGAATTGAGGTTTGCTCCCAGGATACAGACAGGCCGGCTTTCGGCCTTCGATAAACCTCTGGCCAGATGGTTCACGTGGTAATCGAGAGCCTCTGCTGCCATCATTACTTTTTTTCGTGTTCTTTGTGAAACACTACTGCCCGGAGTAAATGTTCTGGATACGGCAGAACGGGATACTCCGGCAAGTTTTGCTACTTCAGCGGCACTGGCCATGTGCTTATGCGTTGTCATACAGCCTCATGTTGTGAATCAAACCCTGCTTCTTTGAGTAATATTGCCATTTGAGCTGCTTTTTCGGCAATAGAAATCAGTTCGGGTTTAGGCGTTTCATACCATTCATTTGGATGGAGCTGTCGTTTTTCTCGTACATGAGCGATAGCATCACTAAGAGAAGGGTAGCGTTGTGGACATTCAAGATGTAAAAATAGTGCAACTAGTGTCACAGAGCGGCTTCGCCCACCACGACAGTTTATTAAAATATTGCCTTTTTCACGATTTTTATAAGATGGTTTTTCCGGGAGTCTCTGCTCTAGAATCGAGCGCATGAGGTAATAACCGGCAAGCATCATGACATCCGGGTTTCCTGGGCCATCGACAAGTCCTAATTTATAATAACGGACTTTTCCTGAGCCATATGTCGAAAGGTGTTCTGGAATATCTGATTCAGGTTCTGTAACCAGATTAATATCCAGATTTACGGCGCAATTGATCACGGCTTTAATATGATGGCGGGCCAGTAACTGTTCATTTGCGAGTCCGGTTGAGCCGCCGATATAAATGTCGACGCCCCATTTTGGAATATCCGATTCGATTAAACTAATGTCAGGACGTGGATAGCGATGTTTTTGTGTTGCAGACGTATTCATCATAGGACCTCTTCAAATGACTTTGATGATGCTAATGTGAGTTTTGTAGCTTGAGAAAAAATTGAGGCAATACCCGGGGCAGCAGCGATAACCGGGCCACCTTGAGTAATCTCCTGATGTGTTCGTGGAAATAACCCAATGCACCCACCAGCTTCTTGAACCATGAGTAATCCGGCTAGGCAATCCCAAGCGTTCATATGGAGTTCTGCATAGCCATCTGTTCGCCCTTCTGCAACCCAGGCAAGTGCTAGCGCCCCGGAACCGCTACGGCGAATATTGGCACCACTATTTAAGATAGCCTGATAAGCGTCTAAATAATCTTGGCTGCTTATCCGGGTAGACCAGCCGAATTCAATTGATGCCTGATTGAGATCATTGATAGCCGATACATGCAGCATGCATCCATTTTTAGTGGTGCCAAATCCTTTACGGGTTTGATAAAGCTCATCAGTGACGGGGTTGTAAATAGCACCTAATTCGGTCATACCTTCATGGACAAATGCGATAGATATACAGAAGTGAGGGATATCCCGGGCAAAATTGGCTGTTCCATCGATGGGATCGATGACCCATACAGAGGGTTTTTTGATTGATCCACCAGTTTCTTCACCAAACAGTTCATCGTCAGGAAACTGTTCATGGATGGCTGTTTTGATTTGTTGTTCGACGAGAGCATCGGCTTCGGTTAGAAAATCCTGTTTTCCTTTAAGAGTAAAACTTCCTGCAACACGATTGTTAAAGTACTCAAGGGCTGTTTTTCCTGCGGCAAGAATAATCGATTTAATTGCAATTTCACGTTGTTTCAGTTCATCTGGTAGCAATGGGAATAGTCCTTCTTATAACGAAAAAGCAAAGCGTATTGGAACGCTTTGCTGGTTAAGTGTATTAAATTTGACTCAAATGCCTTTTAACGCCGGTAATTCAAATTCCACAAATCTTGCCAATTTTGTCTACTTTCCCAGTCAGATTTGGCTGTTGCTGTATCGTAGCCCATGAGCTGGTTGCGATACTTGCCGATGCCTGATGGTTCGTTTGCAGGAAGTTTAACTGTTTTATTGGTTGACATTTTACCATCAACACCCTGAGGGGCGATGCCCTGGGCGGTCATCATATAATGAATAAATAGTTCTGCCGCATGAGGGCTTTTGGTTTTTGCGGCAATCAGTCCAAGGCTTGGGTAACTCCAGCCTAAAAATGGTTTCATGCTGGTACACAGACCAAGCTTCATGCCATCTTTATTTTTTCGGAATTTTGCGGTGCTGATCAGTCCGATAAAGCTTTGTTTTTCATCAGGAGCTCCAATCGCTGCGGCTGCTGCGCTATCCGAATTGGTCAGTAAAGGCCCATTTTCTGCCAGTGCTTTAACGAAGGCTGCGGTGGCAGAAGACTCATTGGTTACCAGTGGTTTTCCAAATTCAGCTTTGTAGGCTTTGGCCATCTGTTTATCATAATGGGTTGCCATTTGGTTAAACCAATCTGTGTAAGATGGTTTTCCCAGAGGATCTTGCATGGCAACTTTCCCTCGCCATTTCGGTTTGGTGAGCTGCCAGATATTGGTGATAGGGCACTTCTTATAAAGCGCCGTATTGTAAGCCCAGACATTAGGAGCCAGAATGACGGTTAAAGGATGTTGATAAGTAGATGGAATATCTGCTTTCAGATCGCCAGGAACCCAGCTTCTGACATAACCTTTTGCTAATAATTGCTCGATTCCTGCGGGCGCATCGGACAAAATGGCTACATCAGCATGAATATTTCCGGCTTGTGCTTCACGACTGATAATTTCAAGAATTTGCGGCGCTTTGGCTTTGACACCAACAGCTTTAACACCATATTTTTTTGTAAACGCTTTGGCTTGCCGGACAATTTTCCCGGTTGAATCATAGACAGTGATCGGTGCTTCTTTTTTTGCAGCAGCGATCAAAGCCTTCAGGTTGAATGACTGGGCCATTGATGGTGTAGAAATGGTGGCCAGACAGGCCGTTATGGCCAGTAAACAACTTTTTATCCTAAAAGTCATAACAGATTCCTATGCGTGCATCATTTGGTTTGGGTGTTGATTAAAACGGTTTGATAACAAAGAGGTCGAAACCTCGTCGGTTGAGTTTGCTTGATTTTCGCGTGTAATATTTATTGGATGCTCTGCCGGGAGCCGTTGTCCATTTCTATCAAAGAAGTGCAGGGCATTGTGGGGGAGTTGGCAGAAAATCGATTCATCCATTTGCCAGTCGGGGCGTAATTGGGTGGAATGGAAAAGATGTTGCTCTCCATGGCGAAGCTCAATGACCCAACTTCCTCCGGTTGGAATAATGTTTTCAACAGTGACTGTGATTGCATTCTGGCTTGGATCCCGACTAAGAATGATATTTTCCGGGCGAATACCACACCATTCTGTTTCGGTATTTTTGGGACGATATTCCATTAAATATGCAGCCAACTGTGGATGTTTCTCAAGTGATTCGGAGCTCAGATCCAGTAAATTAATTTTAGGGTTGCCAATAAATTCAGCGACGAAGCGGTTGCCCGGTGTTGTGTAGATTTCATCTGGTGTACCGACTTGTTGGATGTTGCCTTTGTCCATCACTGCTATGGTTGTGGCTAGTGTCATCGCTTCCCATTGATCATGACTGACAAAAATAATGGTGGTGCCGAATGTTTCATGGATACGCCTGAGTTCAGTGCGCATTTCTAAGCGTAAAGCTGCATCCAGATTGGAGAGTGGTTCGTCCAGAAGAAGAACTTTTGGATTAACCGCCAGCATACGTGCAAGTGCGACCCGTTGTTGTTGTCCCCCAGAGAGTTGAGAAGGGTAGCGATTGGCGTATTCAGCAATGCGCAGTTTGGTCATAACATCCTGACATCGAGCTTTGCGCTGAGCCGCTGGGACTTTTTGAAGCCTTAGCCCGAAATCGACATTGCGTTCAACTGTCATGTGCGGCCAGAGTGCATAGTTCTGGAAGACCAGACCTACACGACGGTTTTCTGCAGGAATAAAACGCGCTTGTCTGACAGAGTCAACAACATGTTGATCGATAATAATTTCGCCATCACTGGAATGTTCAATACCGGCAATCATTCTCAGAATGGTTGTTTTACCGCAACCTGATGGCCCAAGAAGGCACATAAATTCACCATCTTTGACTGTTAGGTTGATGCCATTGACAGCTGGTGTATCACTGTCATTATAAATTTTCTTTAAATTTTTTAAGGTAATTTCAGGCATATTAATTCTCCAGGCCTTGGGCTAATCCTGTGCCGGATATTTTTTGAATTAGGACGGTTCCAAACCAGGCGATTAATGCAATCATTAATACGACTGCATTTGCAGCCTGGTCATAGTTATAGTCAATCAGACGTAACGAATAGGTCGTGAGGACATCAGTTGCCGGAATAGCTAAGATGATAAACAGGCTTACTCCTTTGATTCCTGAGATAAAAGGTAATAAGACACCTGTTGCCAATGGGCCTGATTGAATGGGTAAAACAATTCTTGTCATTCGGGTGAACCAGTTTGCACCGGCAATCCGGGCGGCTTCTTCCGGGTCGCTTCCTAGCTGTGTCATTGCGGTAATACCTGAGCGGCTGGCATAAGGCATTTTTTCAGCAATAAGTGCGATGATTAATAAGATAGGTGTGCCGTAGAGTGCAGGAATTGGTCCACGTGAAACGGCAAATAGTGATAAAAAGGCTGCTGCAAAGGCAATACCCGGTACCAGATACGGTAAAAAAGTGATTTGTCGAAGGAATGAGCCGACCCAATGGAATGAGTTACGCAGAACTGAATACCCGACTAACAGACCCAGTAATCCAGAAATAATGGATGCTGAACCGACTATATAGATAGTGTTCCAGGCGGCTTTCCAAAAGGCGGGAGTGAGAAGAATGCCGTTATGTAGTGCAACGGTGTCAAGGTGTCGGCCTATCCAAAAGTCCAGTGTGAAATTATTCATGGTGAAGCGCCCTGGTAATTTCATGATGGTGGACAGGAATAAAGTGACAAGTGGAATAATAACAGCAATCAGAAAGAAGCTCATTGCGACGCCTGCAGCCGGTAAACGGAATTGGCCCAGAGCGGTGCGTCGGTCCATATTGCCTTTACCTCCGACGGTAACGAATCGGCGGGATTCCCGGGTCATTCGGGTATCAATAATTAAAGTGATAATGCCAAGAATCATAATGACGGTGGCAATCACTGCGGCTACACCGTTCTGACGTGAATCCAACGAGCGGTAAAGGCCTGTAGATAATGTATCGTAGCGGATGGGTAAACCAAGAATATAAGGGACAGCAAATTCACCGATACAATCAGCAAAAATTAATAATGAACAGGATAAAAGTGCCGGGCGTATCAAAGGTAAAATAATTGAAAAAGCAATGGTACGGGGGGATGCACTTAAAATTCTGGCGCAGTCTTCGAGTTGGACATCGAAACGTCGAAGGGCATTGCCGACAAGTAATATGACCAGTGGCGTATAATGTAAAACCAAGATAACGACGATTGGAAATAATCCATAAGCCAGCCAGTTTGGAGTATGAAAACCAAGCGCTTGTAACCATCCAGGCTGTCCGCCAATCATCTGGTTTTTAAACAGAGTTGTCCAAGCTTGTGCGAAAGTCCATGATGGCAACATAAATGGCACGATCAGAGCTGTCGAGAACCACTTTCTTCCTATCATATCCGTGCGATTGACAAGCCATGCCAGAACGATCCCAATAGCCAGTGCCAGTGTGACAGTACATAGAGCAATCGATAGCGTGTGATATAAAGGTGTCCAAAGCAGTAGATCTGACATCCGTGAGATAATAGTGCGATGGAGATAATAACTGGTCAGGCTGCCATCGGGGTGATGGATCCGCATACCATCACCAGATTGGACAAAAAAAGAGTCGCTGATGATGGAAAAAATTGGTGCAACAATAAGATAGGTAAAGAATGCAGCTAAAACCAGACCAATCAGATTAGCTGGTTCATGTCGGGCGACAATCATCATATGTCGAAGTCGTTGCCATGTGCTCGGAAGTGGCTTCTTGTTGATGTCGACAATAGTTGACATGTTTTTCCTCTGTACTCGTACCATGTTCGATGGTTGACGACTATAGAGTCCTTTTGTTACAGATAAATGAAAATTTGCACATGTGTGCAAATTTTCATTTTAAGGTGTCATATTAGAATCGAGTCAAACTTATTGTTGATGTTCTTGTTCTATCATTGATGCCATGCGAGGATTGAATCTATCCCATGTTGATTCATTGATGAGAGGTTGTATGGCCAGCAAAATTATTTTAGATACCGACCCCGGCATCGATGATGCGATGGCGATTTTATTTGCAGAATCTCACCCATTTATCGAGCTGCTGGCGATTACAACAGTTTATGGTAACTCGACAATTGAGCATACGACACAAAATGCTTTATATCTGAAAGACACCTTTAAGTTAAAGGCTGATGTGGCTAAAGGGACGGATCATCCTATTCAACGAAAAGGATTTTCACCAGCGGTGGCTGTTCATGGGGAAAATGGATTTGGCGATCTTGATGTACCTGAATTAAGTGATGTGCAATTGGATACACGACCTGCGTATCAATATATCATTGATACTATCAAAGCAAATCCTGGTGAAATTACGTTAGTGGCGGTTGGCCCTCTGACTAATCTTGCGCTGGCGTTACAGGCTGATTTAACGATTGCATCGTTAGTTAAAGAGGTTGTAGTGATGGGTGGGGCGTTTGGTATACATAACCATTATGGAAATGTCACAGCGTATGCAGAAGCCAATATCCATAATGATCCAGATGCGGCTGATCTAGTTTTTTCTGCGCAATGGCCTGTCGTGATTGTCGGGCTTGACGTAACAGAAGAGAGCTTTTTTACCGGGGAATATCTGGCTAATCTGCGTCAGGATTCGGGGTTTGTCGGACAGTTTCTCTGGGATGTCAGCCGGTACTATCTGCGTTTTTATTCACAAAAAACCGGGCGTGATGGTTGCCACGTGCATGATTCTTCAGCGATTGCATATGTGATCGCTCCTGAGCTATTTAAAGTGCGTGAAGGGGCGATTGGTGTGATATGTGAGGGGGAACGGGCAGGCATGACAGTTCAAAAGCAAGATGGATTATCTGACCAATTCATTGAATGGGAAGAAAATCCATCTGCACAACAGGTTTGTGTTGATGTTGATGAACCGGCATTATTGACGCTCTATCGAGAAAGTATGATGCATTATGCAAAACGATTCTAACTGAACTGATTTTCTGTGCCATATCTTAGTTCTGAGGCATAGCACAGGGTTACAGCCCTTTGTTGTATTGTCTGTTTGTGGTCCCTGTTATAGTTGCTATCAGTTTTTGCGTTGCTTTTTTATCTTTATGAATGCTTTGCTTAAAGAGCGTGACCAATTCGGATGGTTTAACCTGAAACCGGGTTTGGGTTGGAATGTTTCGCAAATCAATCATGATATCGGTGTAGCGATTTGGTAAATCTGAAAGAACATCGAGATTGAGAAAATTCATGTCACTATACAATCGATTGTGTGAACCTTTTTGCTTATGGATTACAAACGGTGTGTCGTTCAGATTGATGATGGAAGCCGTTTTTGCACAACGTTTCATACAACCGGCATTCATTCGTTGTTTTTTGCACCCGATACTTTGAATAAACAGGCATTGCCGGCTGGTGAGCAGGTTGATCGGGTGATAAATACTGTAGAACAGTTTAAAGCCTTTGGGTTTGACTAATCGCTTCATCTGCAAGGCGTTTAGCTCATTTGAGATAAACGCACCTGAGCCGTCTAGCTCTTCCGCTATACATTGCAGGGCCAGTGAGTTGGTGATATTGAGTTGAGGCCCGGCTACCCAGTTTTGTTTGAGTGTTCGGGCCAGTTCTGCAATTCCTAGATTATTTGTAATCAGCATCGAGGGCATCGTTTGTTCAAGCAATTCACGTGCCGCTTTAAAATGAGTACCAAGCATGACAGCTGGGAAAAAAGGAATCAGCTTAGGATGATGATTGAATAAGGTGATTGTCTCTTCAAGCATGTCATTTAATGCATCGGGTATCTGATAGAAAAACTGAACATCCGGGTGCGCTTGTATTAATTCAAGTTCGTCAGGTGCTGAAATTAAAACAGATAATTGCGATGGCGTCTCAGATAGTTCTTCATTGTCATCAAGGTTGGGAAGAGGTATATCGAGAGGTTCACCATTGTTTTTTAAACTTCGTTTGGTCTTGGTTTCGACGGTCATCTCTGATGTTATTTTCTCGACATGCTCCATGATGGCGGTCGTTTTATCATAGACTGATTGTTTGACTTGTTGTGTTTCATCGAGTGTTTTGCATTGATAAATCTGGGTAAAGTGGGCCGCTGCATGATTTCGGGGGTTATCGATATACATATTCCGGTGAATATCACCTTGGAGGTAGCCATTACTGAAATCGCGGTTGAAGACAGAGTAGAGCTCTGTCATATCATTGAGTATTTGTCCTGTCTGACCGAAATGGTCGATCTGTTTGCGCCAGTTATCAATAACGGTATAGACATAATGAGCTTTTTTGATGCGGCCTTCGACCTTAAGGGAATAGACCCCTGCCTTTGCTAAAGCTTCGAGATCTGAATAGGCTGAGTTATCTTTAAGATTGAGCGGGTAGTTTTTACCGGCTGCTGTCGTTTGGTATTTATCGCGACAAGGTTGACTGCATCGCCCCCTGTTCCCTGATGCACCATTGCGCTCTGAGCTAAAATAACATAATCCTGAAAATCCAATGCAATAAGAGCCATGCACAAAAACTTCCATCAATACGTTATGTCGGTGACCGTATTGGGCAAGCTGAGTGATTTCATCAATATTTAATTCCCGGGAGAGATTGACCCGGCCTGCGCCGAGTTTGCCAAGAAGCCGGATCTGGCCTTCATTATGGGTATTCATCTGGGTTGATGCATGCACATCAAAATCAGGGAAGTGGTATTTTAGCAGGTAGGCTAATCCCAGATCCTGAACGATCACACCATCAATTTGACTACAGGTTAGCTGTTTGAGCAGGCGAATAATGGATGGGATCTCATGCTCAAGAATAACGATGTTCAGAGTCAGAAATATTTTACAATGGTGCTGGTGGGCCAGCTTGACGACGCCATCAAGGCGATCGAGTGTGATATTTGCGGCTCGGTTTCGGGCATTAAACCGGTCTAATCCACAGTAGATGGCATCAGCCCCGGCTGCAATGGCTGCTTTAATTGATTCAAGGTCCCCACCCGGGGCTAATAATTCAAACCGCTCTTTTTGAAAAGCCAAATTCGACTACTTTATCTGCTCTTATATGGGGCGCAATTATATCGTCTGGCCATCTTATAAGGAAGTCAGTGTGTTATTTCAAAGCACTTCCATGAGTCTAATTCTAATGGAGTGCGATAGGACGGTTGTTTATTGCCCGAAAGTATCAATTTTAAAAATCTGGAATAGGTGGCGTGTCGGATTGAAGCCGTATGGCTGTGTGATATGAAAGTATTGGTTTAAATTCAGAGCCTTTGTGTAACTTGAAAATAATCGATTGAAATACTACGGTTAGCATTATATACCTGCAAATATAAGAACAATGGAGTATTCAACAATTAATCAAGAGTCAGTCATATCAAAAGATATGACTGACTGGTCTCGGATACCGGATGTCCAGACCTCACAACAGTTAATCAAAGGCTATTTTCCGCAAGGACTTTTCCCCAGATTACATGCCCATACTAAAAATCGTCTGGCTGCTGATTTTAGAAATTGGAATCAATACATGCCAGAAATCTGTGTCGCAAGGCAGAATTGGAGCTCACTTAAGTCATCTTTATACGCAGTTGGCAGAGATTTACCATTGCTTGTATTGACTCAGATTTCTTATGGTTGTGGTATGGGGCATTCCAGAGTGGGTATTCATCGTTTTCCGAAGTTTGAGTCAGAAGAGAGTCATACTTATATTTATCATGCTACCCCCGGATTCTCACTACAGGGAGGACAGGCATCGGATTACAACCGACTGGATCATATTTCCAGAAAACCGACTTTATATGTTTTTTGGGTCCTCAATTATGATTATTGTCATCAGGGTGCAGAGGAGTTGCATAAGCGATGGTTAGAACACCGTTTTAGAAGGTCTGATCCTCACCAGTGTGACTGTGCTACGTTTGTCAACGATTTTACACGCCATATGGCGTATATTGGCATGGATAATAACAATCCTTTCAATTACACCATTCCATCTCACACGATTACAGAACCAGTTCCTGCCGAAGATCGTGGAATGTATGCCATTTTAAAATACACTCACAGGCCGCCTGCAATGCTTCTTTTTACTCAGGATACAGGTACATATGATCGCATCTGCAGTAATGGTCACGCTGAGCCAACAGGCTGGATTGTGGATCAAGACGCGCCGGAATTTAATATTGTTAGGCAATAATCGTATGGTCGTTTTTATGACTATATTTATAGTTTAATTACATCTATATATCAGCTTCTGGTTCCGTTGATGGAGTTGCTATATTCTCAAATAGAGTGGTGGTGTTTTCTATGATGATTCATCTGAAGAAGCCAGAAAGCTGGAAATCGGCCTACATCCATTTGTGGGATGGTAACAATCCGGAAAAATTTCAAACTAAATGGCCGGGAGTGCTGCTGAAGCGAGGGCGTGATGGTTGGTATACATATGATGTTAGAGGCAGAAAAAATGTGTGCTTTGTACTCAACAATGGCGAAGATGCTAAAACAGAAGATTACTACTTAGATAAACCGGAAGCCTGGTATGTCGATGGGGACCTTTGGACGATTAAACCAAATCATTATGATTTGTTTACATTCCCTGATGGAAAGAAAAAAGCTCTGGGGATGAGTTATGATGATGGCGGACTTCAGGATATCCCGTTAACCAGATTATTCAACAAATATAGGATAAAAGGAACTTTTCATATTAATTCAGGCCTTATAGTCTGCGAAGATCCTTATAAGATTCCAAAGGATCTACTCAAAGCGGTTTATAAAGGACACGAGATTTCGATGCATTCGTCGACTCATCCCTTTTTGTATCATGCGACAGAAGCGCATATCCGATCAGAAATATACGATGAGAAAAAAAGGTTAGAAAAACTCTTGCATCGTAAGATGATCGGTATGTCATATCCATTTGGCAGCTACAACATCACACTGCTTAAGCGTATGAAAGAATGGGGGCTTGATTACGGTCGTGTGGTTCCTGAAACAAATGATTTTAGACTTCCCGGAGATCTACTGCGCTGGCGTCCCAGTGTTCATCATGGTCAGGCTTTAGAGATTACCAATAGATTCTTAAATGAAGATAGTTCGAAGTTGTCACTGTTTCTCATATGGGGACATAGTTGGGAGTTCGATAATCCCAATTCGGAACATAATTGGACTTTCATGGACAAACTCTGTAAGAAACTTTCCGGACATAAAGACGTTTGGTATGCAGGCATGGGAGATATTGCACTTTACCTGAAGGCGCTCGGGGCTGTGAAAGTCAGTGATGATGATAAAGTTTTTACCAATCATTCAGAGCAGACGGTTTGGATTAACCACGGTGGTCATGGTGTTCCTTTACTGGCGGGCGAAACTGTCGCGTATCGCTAATTTGGATTCGCCTGAAGTCAACCTGTTGGTATTCACATCACGATGCAATCAGATCCGACAGGTCGATGTAACTCGCTTCTGCTCCATTATGTGTTGGAGTGACATTGATCGACTAAATTTGTGTTTTACTTATCTGATTAGCTATTTTTCAAGTGGTATTGTCTGGTTAATTAAGCTAACAAAAAGAGTTAGTTAGATGGAACTTTGCTCCAGTCAGGTTATTGAACGGTATAGAATGTATGGCTTCGAGTATAAAAAACAATACTCTAATAGTTCATATCTTACATTCACATTTAGTTCTGGATATTTTCATAACGCAGAAGTTGTGAAAATAGCGAACAATGAAGACGATAAAAAGCAGATCGAGAAGAAGCTCAAGAGTCTCAATGAACTCGGAATATCTGCGAAGATAACGGAATATTCTACATTGAATGATATGGAAGAAGGCTTGTTTGAAGGTTTTCTCGATGTTCAGGCCTGGCGAAAACGCATTGGAAGTGAATACAGAGAGTATGTTGAGTCAGTGATGTTGGCTTACCCTGACCGAGTAGAAGACTTGTCATACGATTACATTAATGCCCCCTATACCATAGTAAATTCAAATAGTGAACCCTCGTCGAGGATTATTGATGTGAATTAGTCACGACCTAATCTGACCCAAAAGCTGTTACGA
Source organism: Candidatus Celerinatantimonas neptuna (assembly GCA_911810475.1). Taxonomy (NCBI): domain Bacteria; kingdom Pseudomonadati; phylum Pseudomonadota; class Gammaproteobacteria; family Celerinatantimonadaceae; genus Celerinatantimonas; species Candidatus Celerinatantimonas neptuna. The sequence goes on along the minus strand of OU461276.1, from coordinate 3,984,186 downwards.
ACTCAGTCAATATTTTAAGACTTATAGTAATTTTCCGTGCGAGTTCTCTTTGAATTCCAATTTTCGTTTTTCTCTAAAGTTGAAATAACATAGCGGCCAAAAAATAAACGCAACATGTTGAACAATTAGTAACTATGCGAGAAGATTGTCGAAAGCTAGCAAAGACCGCCAGACAGTCTATTATGCTTTTAATCGCTTTAAAAAGTTAGGGAATTTTCGTGGAAAAGTTAATTGAAGAACTAAATCACTTGTTTAAAAAAAATTTTTCACTAGGACAAGATTTAGATGATGAGATAACAAAAAAAATAGATGAAATACTATATTTTATTAACGACCTAGATATCTTTTCTTGCAGGATGAGCTTCTTGAGATGAGGGCGGTTCAAGATTCGCAATGGAAGGTTCCGATATGAGCGCCGTGATTATCGATGGGATTAGCGGAGCGGGAAAAACGTTATTACTCCAAGGGCTGCAGCGTGTCGCGCAAGAGCAGGTTCCAAATTACAGCAAACTCATCATAACTGAACATATGACCGAACGCTTCTTTGAAAAAGTGACCCCGTCGGTCTGCGATGTACATACCCACGTCGCACGCATTCTTCGATTAGTTGATCAACTGCAGCTTGTACGGGCCGCCGGGCCATTCGCCACTCATGATCGAATCCTGACGATCGCAGTTGAGAGACTATTCCTCACTCTAATTAGCAGGCGACTGATGACCTCGGATTTCTTCGTGCAAGAGGCTGAATTGATCGCCTCGCTAAAGTTACGGCATGTATTCTTGGTAGTTCCCGATGAGCAAATCGAGGAAAGAATTGCTCGTAGCCTTTCGCATAGGACGAAAGCGTGGGCAGATTATGTTGACAGCCTCGGTGGTTTACGAGGCGCGGTGCAATATTTCTCGGCACGGCAAACAGACATGACTGAGGCCAACGCACAACTTCCGGATTCGATCACACGAAAAACGCTCGAGATTTTCGAGCTTGAGCAACTAAAGGACAATGAGTTGTTGGAGGAATTACTTTGGTCGCGCCACTCGCTCTCCTGAAATACAGACTCTATAGAAAAGCATCTGCAAATTTTTCAGGTACACTTCATGAAATTGGTTCTAAATGTGTTCCATACCTAACATTTTTATATCACCAAAAATATCAAGCTGCCATACACGTGCCAACATATGAAATGAGAAAATTTACATATGTAGAATTTGATCAAGATTCAGTTATGACATTTATTAAGCAATGTATGGAACAATATAAAGATAAAGGGTTCAGTATTTCTGGGTTTTACATGCCTCAATTGGATGAGAGGAGTAGCAGAGAAATCTATTCATGCGTGAGGGAATTTTTTATTAAGATCTTCTCAGCACCTTTGAATGCATCAGATCATGTTTTTCATGCCATAATAATGGCGCTGTCCCGTCAATTGTCTGATAAATTAGAGTGCCAAGAAGAGTTTTATATCCAACTTGGTGCTTATGCAGTAAAGTTAAACTTAGAAAAAAAATATCAAGCAGCAAGAGATTTTGCAGAAGAAGTATTAGTATGCTCAGAAAGTGATAATATGATGGCTTATGGCCATTTTGCACGTTTCTCAATATATACTGCACAGAAAAATCCCATAGACTCTCTTTTAAATGGATGTTCACTACTTACATCAATAATTAGTGGGAATAATATCTGCTCTCTACTTAAACGTTCTATTATGATTCAGTCTATAAAAATGTATCGAGAACTTGGAATATTTGAATTAGGTATTCAAGCATATGAAGAGTTAAATAGAACATTCAATCTTGAGGGCTATGAACGTCAAAAATGTGATATGATAATGTTTAACCTTAGATTCATACAGGGGGACGAGTCAGTTGTTGAAAAATCCAATTCATATATAAGGTCTAATATTGATGAAATACTTGAACATAAAGACGGTTCATTAATTCCTTGGCTTGTTTTTATTTTAAATGTAAAAACAAATTGGAATGAACTTTATAATCACTCTGAGTCATTAATTCTTCTAGAAAGTAGGATTAAAGAGCTATTGATTGAAAGTGATTTTGAAGATATACAAAGCAGAATAGTAAAAGGAAATATGAGCAGTAAAGAGTCACTTCGCTCATCACTGGAAAAATTGTCAGAAACGCGAAATCGATCTGATTATGTATGATCTGCTCCAGCAAGACTGGACACCACATTAAGCGACATTTTGTTGTTCAAAGTTAACTGGGCTTAGATACCCAAGAGCACTGTGTCTTCTTGCCCGATTATAATCAACCTCTATGTACTCAAAGATCGTTTGGCGCATCTGGTCTCTCGTCATTATCGGCTCATATTGGATCGCTTCAACTTTCATCGAATGGAAGAAGCTTTCTACACAGGCATTATCCCAACAATTTCCTTTCCTGCTCATACTTTGTTTTAGATTATAAGCGGTTATAAGATCTCGATAGTCTTTTGAGCAATATTGACTTCCTCGATCACTATGAACGATAACTTGCTCAGGGAACCCGCGACGGAATAAGGCCATTGATAGCGTATCGCAGACTAGCGTAGCCGTCATTCTGGTACCCATAGACCAGCCGATCACTTGTCTTGAGTAAAGATCAATAATTACCGCCAAGTATAGCCAGCCTTCGCTTGTGGCGATATAGGTGATGTCACCTGCCCACTTTTGATTCGGAGCCACTGCGTTAAAGTCCTGAGCCAGCAGGTTCGGAGCAACAGGTATCTTATGCTTGCTGTCCGTCGTACACTTGAATTTGCGTGCGGCTTTCGCAACTAATCCCTGACGTTTCATTCTCGCGGCGATGGTTTTTACATCGTGTTTATTACCATTTTCTTCAAGTTCTTTTTGAATGCGCCTTGCACCATCACGTTCCTTTTTATCATCAAAGACTTCACGAACTTTGCTATCAAGTTGCTTACGGTGCTCGTTGCGTTGAGTGACTTTATTGCGATTATCAATCCAATAATAAAACCCACTTCGAGAAACCCCAAACACCTTAGCCATACGGACAATCCTATACTGCATCAGGTGTTCGAGCATAAACTCATAGCAATCTACTTTAGATTTTTCGCGAAGTAGGTGGCGGCCTTTTTTACGATATCTAGCTCTTCAGCTTGCTCAGCCAATAATCGTTTGAGTTTGGCATTTTCAGTGGCAAGTTCCCTTTCTCTATCGCTGATTTTCGCATCTTTTTTGACGGCTTTACGCCACCCATAAATTTGAGATCCATACAACGATAGCTGTCGTGCGGCAGCCGCGACACCGACTTTCTCTGCTAACTTAAGCGCTTCAGCTTTAAATTCAGGAGCATGTTTGATTCGTGTTTTCTTAGTTGTCATTGTTCACCTCGCTAGTGATTGTACTCACTTAACTCAGTGTCCAAAACTTCTGGTGCGGATCAATTGGTGCAGAGCCAGAAAAAACGAACACAACAGAATTCAGAGTCTACATTACTTACCCTGGTCGAGATTTTAAATTCATGAAAAAGACCAGCGTTTGCCGGCCTTTCTCATATTTTAGTTATGCCTGTTTCCAGTGGTAAATGATTTCAGTTGTTTTATTGCAACAGGCGCATTGACTGCATTTTGTTTCAATCGTTTGTTTTTCAACGAGTTGTTTCCCGATAAAAAGCTGCATCATCGATTCGATTTTAACTGCATCGACATGAAAGTGTTTAGCTATATCATCTAATGTCACTTGCTTTTTATTTTTAACAAACTGGCGTAGTTGGATTAAGCTCATGTTGGCCTCCGGCTAAACATATTGGTGTTGGGTTGAAATGGAACGGTATGATCGGGTAATCCACGTTAAAAAAGCCCCTAAAATGAAGACAACGGCTGCGATTGAAATAACTGAGTAGCCAGGATGTTCATGGATTGTGCCTATTTGATAGACGCAGACAGCCGCGCCGTATCCCAACCCTGTTGTCCAAAGTGATGCAAAGATGGTCCATCTTGTACCGACTTCACGCCATATCGCCGCGATGGCTGCAACACATGGGATATACAATAAAACCATCAGAAGGTAGGCATAGGCCGCTAACTGGCTGTTGAATAACCGGCCAATCATATCGATGGTGGTCACATTGACTTCTTCATCGGCAGCGGCTTCATTTTTGTTGGATAAGTCTCCGACTTTAATCCCCAGTGGGTCGGTTAACGCTGAGCCTAAATCAGCCAAATTGGCCGGGATACTGGCAAATGCCTCTTTGATGCCACCTGTGATATCAACCTGTGGTTCATCTTCAGTTCCACCGGTTGTTGCATTGTTGCTGTTTTCTTGTTTAGCCAGTGATGAATAGAGTGAATTCAGGGTACCGACGACCGCTTCTTTGGCGAAGATACCGGTAAACATACCGACAGCTGCTGGCCAGTTATCCTGTTTCATTCCCATCGGATGAAAGACAGGGGTAATCGTTTGGCCAATTTTGGATAAGACTGAGTTCGGACTATCTTCGTGTCCAAAGCTGCCGTCAGTGCCAATTGAGTTAAGGAAGCTTAAAACGGTGACGATAATCACGATCAGTTTACCAGCCCTTAGCATGAAGTTTTTCAGTCGTTCCCAGGTTCTTAATAAAATGCCAGACACGGTTGGAATATGATAGGGAGGCAATTCCATGACAAATGAAGAGAGTTCTCCTTTCAGTGCCGTCCGTTTCAGTAAGAAACCTGTAAAAATGGCAGCTGCAATTCCAATCAGATAAAGACTGAAGACTAAATTCTGACCATTATGTGGGAAGAAGGCTGTTGCAAATAAAACATAAACCGGTAAGCGCGCACCACACGACATAAACGGAGCCATCATCACGGTGACGATTCGATCGAGCTTATTCTCCATGGTCCGGGTTGCCATTACCGCAGGCACATTACAACCAAATCCCACAATCAGTGGAACAAATGCTTTACCAGGAAGCCCAATAGAGCGCATGAACCGGTCCATGACAAAAGCGGCCCGGGCCATATATCCTGAGTCTTCCAGAAATGACAGGAACAGATATAAGCACCCGATCACCGGAATGAATGTGGATACGGTCTGAATCCCACCGCCGATACCATCTGCGACGATGACGGTTAACCATTGAGGGGAGCCAATAGATGTCATCCAGTGTCCCAGGCCATTAACAAAGACGGTGCCAAAGAAAATATCGAAGAAATCGATAAAGGCGCTGCCGATATTGATGGTGAAAAGGAACATGCAGTACATGATGAATAAAAAGATAGGGATCCCCCAGAGCCGGTTCAGTATGACTTTGTCAATGCGATCGGTGATGGTCTGAGAAATCTCACCTTTGCGTTCAACCGTGTGTTCGATAATGGCCGAAATATCCTGATATCGTGCGTCTGCCATATAAATATCCAATTCGTCATCAAATTCTTTGGATATCTGATTACGCTGTTTGAGTACCTCGGTTTGTTGTGCTTCGCCAATGTGAGACGGCATAGTTTCTGATTCTAAAAATTGAATTGAATGCCAATACGGGTGAGGCTGCTTTTCTTTAGCCAGAATAGTGGTTAATTGCTCGATGGTTTTTTCTAACGATTGTGGATAATGGACCTTAAAGTTCGAAACAGAAGGTGATGATAGTTGTTTATTACAACAGTCTAAAAGTTCTTTGATCCCTTTATTTCGGGTGGCTATAATCGGGAGAACAGGGCAGCCTAATTGTTCGCTCAGTTTGTCTAAATGGATATGAAGTTGTCTTTTTTGAGCAATATCGAGCATATTGACAACAACAATCATTGGAATTTTCATTTCTACAAGTTGTAGGGTCAAATAGAGGTTTCTTTCTAAATTTGATGCGTCAATGATGTTGATAACGAGTTGAGATTCTCCCGATAAAATATAATCGCGTGCAATCCGTTCATCTTCTGATGACATATCATTTGTCGCCAGCGAATAGATACCAGGGAGGTCGACTAAATCTGCCTTTCTCGGGCCAAAATTAATAATGCCGACTTTCTTGTCAACCGTCACCCCTGGCCAGTTTCCGACAGTTTGTCGGCTTCCGGTTAAACGGTTAAAGAGTGTTGTTTTACCGCAATTTGGATTCCCTACCACACAGAGTGTCAAATCAGATGACATATTTATTCCTTTATTTTTCACCTACGACGTTAATAACCGCTGCTTCAGCTTTACGTAAGCTTATCGCGCAACCTCTGACTTTAATTTCAATTGGGTCTCCCAATGGGGCTACCCGGCTGATCACAAAATGGGTTCCGGGAGTGAGGCCTAATGCAAGAAGATGTTTACGATATTGATTTGAGTTGTGTTCATATCCTTTGATTTTCCCAGAAGAGCCTGTCGGTATTTCAGATAAATTGGGCATTTGAGTCTTCTCCTTAACACTCTGAACGCACTAGAATTGATTTGGCGAGATTATAGTTAATGGCTATTCGTGCATCGCCTACGGCAATGACAAGTGGTTCAAATTTATTCAGTTGTAGTATTCGCAGACAGCTCCCAGGTCGAATATTAAGTTGCTTAAGTCGGTTTAATTCCTGGTTTTTCTCTGTTCTTACTTTTACAACGGTTAGTCTGTTGCCAATAGTTGCATGATTTAGCGGAATGACATATTTATTCATTTTTTAATACCAATGATAATTATTATCAATACTAATTGTATTTTTGTTTTTTTTATTGATTCAGGTCATGATTTTGTTTAGATTCTGCCTGTAATTCATACAAATGGTTGCGTTGATATTTCAGAGAATCAGCGGTATTTGTGTGAGTAATTATCGTATAGAAACAGCTTTCATATTCTTGAAAGCTGTTTCCAAAACGCGCAATGCAATAGAGAGGAAAAAACTGGCTGAGTATCGTGTGATTACGGTGTTTCAATCATCGATTTTGTGGCTGCAACAAACCGTCTTACCTGCTGATTTAACTCCATTTTATGCCATGCTAAGATGACTCTGCTGATTAATGGCATATCAGTAATTGGTAAAACTTTTACCTGCGCGCTTAGATGTTCAGTGAGTGAATAGGGGACGACAGCAATACCAAGGCCTGCAATTGCCATAGAGATCGTTGAGCGTAATTGTGGAGCTACCCACTGGCCATCGGCTGAAACGCCGACATTAATAAGTGTGTCACGAAGTGCATCATAGATACCGGGGCCTGTTTGTCTTGGAAATAGTAAAAGACTTTCTTCAACTAATTGTTCAAGACAGATCTCATCATACTGGCAAAGAGGATTTGATACCGGAATGACAGCAACAAATGGATCATTGTAGAGTGAGTAAGTTTCCAGTTGCTCAACGGAGTAACAGGGCAGACGAAGAAAAGCAATATCAACCTCTTTTTTACAAATCATATCGATTAATTCCGGCATGGAGGATTCAACCGGCGTGATTTGTATGTCCGGATAGGCGGTATGGAACCGACTGATTGGCATTAATATTTTATCACTAATGACCGTTGAGGATGAAAAACCAACACTGAGTTGGTTAAGTTCTCCCCGGGCTACCTGCTGCGCTTTAGCCATGGAGCGTTTGACATCATTTAAAATTCTCAATGCATCGGGATAGAGCGTTTTGCCTGCGGAGGTGAGTTCGACTCCACGGGATAAACGGTTGAAGAGTGGCACTCCAACTTCTTGCTCTAGTTTTTTGATTTGCTGGCTCAACGGTGGTTGAGCAATTCCCAGTTGTCGGGATGCTTGGGAAAAATTTTTGGTTTCGGCGACAGCAACAAAATACTTCAAATAATGGAATTCCATATATTCCCCGTATAAAAGTTAATTTTATTTGTATTGGATTAATTTCTGTTTAAAACCGATCATATTTCGTGTTAATTGAACTACACAAGTAGGTTAGAGTTAGATGAATACAAGCATTTCCCAATTTAAAACTTGTTCATCGAATGTCGTTAGAGACCTTCGTCGTTATCGTCAAAATACTTCTGAAGGTGAAATTTACCAGACTTCTTTGATGAGTGCACTGATTGCTGGTGTTTATGAAGGAACAGCAACGATTGATGATTTATTACATCATGGCGATTTCGGTTTGGGAACCTTTAACCAATTGGATGGTGAATTGATTGCATTTGATGGTCAGATATTTCAATTGAAATCTGATGGATCAGCCAATCGTGCAACAGATGAGCAGTGTACACCTTTTGCTGTGATGACTCATTTCAAACCAGACGTTCAGATACCGTTGAAAGGCGTACTAACCCGGCAACAACTTCATGCGTTGATTGATGATCTCGTACCCAGTGACAATGTGTTCTGCGCTATTCGTATCGATGGTCATTTTAAAGGTGTGAATACCCGTACGGTGCCACGGCAGACACGTCCGTATACACCGATGATTGATGCAATTAAAGAACAGCCAACATTTGAATTTAATGATACGAAAGGTTTGATTGTTGGTTATCGCAGTCCACAGTATACCTTAGGTATTAATGTGGCTGGTTATCACGAACATTTTATTACCCAGGATCGTCTGGGCGGAGGACATGTTCAAGATTATGAAATCTTGTCCGGTTCATTGAAAATCGCTCAAGTATCCAGATTAGTCATTGATATGCCTGAAACTTCAGATTTTCTCGCGGCCCAATTAGTTTCGAAAGATATGCAGGCAGATATCGAAACAGCGGAGAAATAGTCATGTCAGCAGCTAACAAAGTATGTGTTATCAAGCAATTGAATCCCAAAATGAATGGTGCCCAACTTATCGCGAGACAACTCGAACAGCAGGGTGTGAAATATGTGTTTGGTATCCCAGGTGCAAAAATTGATCAGCTTTTTGATGCATTAAACGATACTCAGATTGTTACTATTCCGGCTCGTCATGAAGCCAATGCTGCTTTTATGGCTGGTGTGGTCGGCCGGTTGACAGGTAAGGCTGGCGTAACGATGGCAACGTCTGGTCCGGGTTGTGGAAATTTAGTGACAGGTTTAGCCACTGCGAATTCTGAAGGTGACCCACTGGTTGCTCTTGGCGGAGCTGTTAAACGGGCAGATAAAGAAAAATCGACTCATCAGAGTATGGATACGGTGAGTATTTTTAAACCGGTTACTAAATATAGTGCTGAGGTCACTCATGTCGATTCTGTGAATGAGATCCTTGTAAATGCATTCAGAAATGCAGAAGTAGGTCGTCCGGGTGCTTCTTTTGTCAGTTTGCCTCAAGATGTTATGGCTGAGACATCTGAAAATTCGTTTATGCCTCCTATTCATGCACCACTTGGTGGTGTTGCAGATATGGATGCTATTGATGAAGCTGCCAAACGTATACAAAATTCACAGCGTTGTGTTGTTTTATTAGGGCTACAAGCAAGTCGTCCGGAAAATGCACAGGCCATCAATGAATTTTTGAGAAATACTCAGCTTCCGGTCGTTGGTACTTATCAGTCAGCCGGTGCAGTTGATATCAGCTATTATGACCGTTTTGTAGGAAGAGTCGGTTTATTTAATAATCAGTTAGGTGACTTGTCATTAGCTGAAGCTGATTTAATCTTGACCATTGGTTTTTCAACCATTGAATATTCGCCTGAATTATGGAACAAACGCGGTTGTCCTATCATTCACCTGGATGTTTTACCTGCTGAAATTGAACAATATTATCAGCCTAGTGTTGAAGTGATCGGTAGCATCGCAAAATCACTTCATGTTCTGAGTTCGCGCCTTAATTATCGTTGTTCTTTGTCGTCGACAATGGGGTCAATTCTTGATGAAGTGGCACATCAACGGCAGCTTATTCAAACCTATGTGTCTAAAAGACATGGTCAGGGAATTCATCCACTTGAATTAATCCGGGCCATGCAGGCAATGATTACCCCAGATACAACCTTATGTCTGGATATGGGTAGCTTTCATATTTGGATTGCACGTTATTTAAGTTGTTTCAGAGCCCGTCAGATGTTGATTTCTAATGGTCAGCAAACTATGGGGGTTGCTTTGCCTTGGGCGATTGGGGCAAGTCTTTTGAATCCGGGCCAAAAAGTGGTTTCAGTTTCAGGTGATGGTGGCTTTATGCAATCGAGTATGGAGCTTGAAACAGCGGTTCGTCTGAAGTGCAATATTGTTCATATTATCTGGGTTGATAATACCTATAATATGGTTGCTATTCAGGAGTTTGCGAAATATCAGCGTAATGCATGTGTTAATTTTGGTCCGATTGATTTTAAAGCATATGCACAGGCCTTCGGTGCAACAGGGTTAGCTGTAACTCAGCCAGATCAGCTTATGCCGGTGTTAAAACAGGCGATGGATACTCAGGGTCCTGTCGTTGTCGCTATTCCGGTTGACTATCAGGATAATTATAAACTGATGGCTGAGCGAACAACTGTCAGCCCAGACGCTGTTTTCTGCTAGAACTTAATTTATATGTTAGAGAACTTCACTACTGGTGGGGTTCTGTTTTTTTTTGGCTTACTATTTTTTTTGAACTCACTGTTTTGAGCCTGGCCCATATCACCTTTGGTGGTATGGGCTTTTTTACTATCAGACCTTAACACCTTTAATCTTACATCAGAAAACAATATTGCCTCATCATGATTCATTGTGACTTCTTATCCCGACTTGAGGTTAATTATCTGACTTAGATCATAAAATCACGATTTTCTGTTTTGTCCCTGTTAATCAGATTTATGTGGTTTATTGCCAGGTTAACTATGAATTTTTGCTGGTTTTTTTGAGCTGTGTGGTTGATTGTCCAATTTTCTGTCGGTTCTGTTCGTTACTCTTAGAGTAATAAAGTTACTCACTCATTTATTGATGAAACTTAGCCTAAAATCTTACGCTAGAGCCATCTCGGGCAGACCAGTCGAGCCTGTCGGATTAGCGAAGAGGAGGCAATATATGCCGCAAATCAATACGTCGGGTCGTCAATGGGATACCCGTCGTCGTGAAAAACAGCGCCGTCTGGCGGCTGTTCAGTCAATGGTTAATGGGAAGGTCATTGATTCATCCAATATTATTTCTGCTTTAGAACGATTGATCTCACCTCATGATCGGGTTGTATTAGAAGGGAATAACCAAAAACAGGCTGATTTCTTATCCCGTTCTCTGGCTCAGGTTGATCCGGATAAATTACATGATCTGCATATGGTCATGCCCAGTGTCGGTCGTTCTGAGCATTTAGACTTGTTTGAAAAAGGAATTGCTAAAAAACTAGATTTCGCTTTTTCAGGCCCACAAAGTCTACGTATATCGCAGTTGGTTGAAGATGGTTTACTCGATATCGGTGCAATTCATACCTATATCGAATTATATGCCCGGATGTATGTTGATCTGATCCCAAATGTTGCATTGATTGCCGGATATAAAGCGGATCGTAATGGCAATCTTTATACTGGTCCAAGTACGGAAGATACCCCTGCAATTGCTGAAGCTGCTGCATTTAAAAATGGTATTGTGATTGCTCAGGTCAATGAATTAGTCGATGAGGAGCAGGATTTACCCCGAGTTGATATCCCTGGTTCCTGGATTGATCTGGTGGTCGTTGCTGACCAGTCATTTTTCATCGAACCATTATTTACCCGTGATCCCCGTCTGATTAAACCTATTCATATTCTGATGGGAATGATGGCAATCAAAGGGATTTATGCTAAACATCAAATTCAGTCGCTTAACCATGGTATTGGCTTTAATACCGCTGCAATTGAGTTGTTGCTACCAACATATGGGGAGCAATTAGGCCTTAAAGGCAAAATTTGTAAGCACTGGACTTTGAATCCACATCCAACATTAATTCCTGCGATTGAAAGTGGCTGGGTTGAAACTGTGCACTGCTTCGGTGGTGAACTGGGGATGGAAGAGTACATCCGACAGCGTCCTGATGTGTTCTTTACTGGCCCGGATGGCTCGATGCGTTCAAATCGGACAATGTGTCAGTTGGCGGGTCAATATGCCGTGGATATGTTCATTGGTTCAACGCTTCAGAGTGATATTAACGGCAATTCATCAACGGTAACCCGAGGACGAATTTCTGGCTTCGGTGGTGCGCCTAATATGGGTCATGATCCTCATGGTCGTCGTCATGCAACGCCCGCCTGGTTGGATCTTATTGATACTAAAGACCCGGTTGCGAGAGGACGCAAGCTGGTCGTGCAGTGTGTTGAAACGCATCAGGCAGGTAATAAACCGACCTTTGTTGAGACGCTAGATGCAGTCGATGTTGCTAAACAAGCTGGAATGCCTTTAGCTCCAGTGATGATTTATGGCGATGATGTAACTCATATGTTGACTGAAGAAGGGATCGCTTATCTGTACATGGCGAAATCTGAACAGGAACGTCGTGACATGATTGCTGCTGTCGCAGGGATCACTGATATTGGAATGCGTATTGATCGCAAGAAAGTTCAGGCACTGCGTGCTGAAGGTAAAGTGGTCTTCCCTGAAGATTTAGGGATCCGCAGAACGGATGCTACTCGTTCGCTATTGGCTGCGGGAAGTATTTCCGAATTAGTGGACTGGTCTGGGGGATTATATCAGCCTCCTGCAAAATTCAGGAGCTGGTAATGTTGATACTCCCGAATTCAACCCCTTTAAATGCTGAGCCGTTTGCACAAAGAGTTGCTCAATTAGCGACTCAGGCTTTACTTGATGAGGCGCGGTTAACACCTAAACCAGGGCTAGTCGATGGTCGTGGTTGTGGCGCTCACGATGATTTGGATCTTGCTTTGATGGAACGTTCTGCGAATAGCCTTCGTGAAACATTTTTTCAACTGGCATTGTGTAGCTTGCAACGTTATCCGGATGTTTCATTGCGCATTGACATTGGGCGCATTGGACGTGTTGGCGAACAGGTGATGCTTGATGTGACCCATGGCGTGAATACTCATCGAGGTGCGATCTGGGCATTGGGGTTATTGGTTAGTGCTTTTGCAATGCATGCAGGCCATGTTCGGGATCCTAATCTTTTGACTCAGACAGCAGCTCGGCTTGCCCGGATTGATGATCCGATGCAACCCCAGCGATTTAGTAAAGGGAAGAAAGTGTGTCAGCGTTATCGTATTCCCGGAGCCAGAGAGCAGGCTCAATTGGGGTTTCCTACCGTGATTGATTATGGCCTGAATCAATTATGGAGTAGTCGCATTTGTGGTGCTGATGAAGACAGTGCCCGTTTAGATGCACTATTGGCGATGATGCAAGTGCTAACGGATACCTGCGTTTTATCACGGGGTGGTATTGATGCTCTGAAGACAATGCAAGCGGGTGCCCGTGCTGTTTTGAATGCTGGTGGTTGTGGTTGTTCTGCCGGAAGAATTCAACTTAGCAAACTGGATTGTACCTTGTTGGAGCTATATGTCTCACCTGGTGGTTCGGCTGATCTACTGTCTGCAACTTTGTTACTGGACTGGTTTAAATCTGAACCGGTTATCAACCCATTCTGAGGGTGCTATGGAACATATTAAATTTACATTTTCGGCAACGCGTCAGTTGTCTCGGCCCGTACAAGTCGGTGTTGTTGCTTCTGGAGATCTAGAGGTCTTGTTTCAACCTGACCAGGGCAATTCATTAGTCGTAACAATCATTAGTTCGTCTGAAAACAGTGAACCCCGTTGGCAGTATTTGTTTGAACGAATGAGGAATACCACTGAATTTCCGAGTGGTTCGTTATTACTGCACGATTCTGCAGCGACTCCAGGTTTAGCTCGTTTACGTATTGAACAGGCATTTGAGGAGGCGGCTGATGAATAAGCATGCCAGTTTTATCGAGCTAAATGCTCGTCAGAGAGCGAAATTGCTACTCGATGAAGGTTCATATCATGAACTTCTAGGACCATTTGATCGGATTGGATCACCCTGGCTCGAACCTCAGGGTATTGTCCCGCAGGCTGATGACGGGATGGTGATTGCGAAAGGAACTATTGATGGATGCACAACAGTGGTTGCGGCGATTGAAGGTAACTTTCAAGGCGGCAGTATGGGAGAAGTCTCTGGTGCAAAAATGGCTAGTGCAATTGAGTTAGCCGCTGAAGACAATCGCAATGGTATTGAAACTCAAATTGTGTTGTTGCTTGAAACCGGTGGCGTGCGGCTGCAAGAAGCGAACCTCGGTTTAGCGGCTATTGCTGATATTCATGCTGCGATTGTTGATGCGAGACGTTATGTCCCTGTGATCGGAGTTATTGCCGGAACCGTAGGGTGTTTTGGTGGCATGTCGATTGCGGCTGGTTTGTGTTCAAAACTGATTGTGACTCGTGAAGCCAGGTTAGGGCTAAATGGCCCTCAGGTGATTGAACAAGAAGCTGGTATTAGTGAATACGACTCCAGGGATCGTCCGTTTATCTGGAGTATGACCGGTGGGGAAGTGCGTGTTGCGACCGGATTGGCAGACAAATTAGTTGAAGATTCTCAAAGTGAGATCAAATCAGCTGTGAAAGCCATGATTGAAGCGGGTGTTCCATCAATTCATCGCTCTGAGCGTTATTCGGACTATTTAGCGCTCTTTGCCGGTTATGACGGTCAGCAGATTGATGGTAATTCGGCACGTCAGCTGTTTCAACAGGAGAAAAGCGAATGAATAAACAAATAACACGTGGCGCAATTTGGTTTGAAAAGCTCTGCCATGGTCAGTCAATCGTGCCGGGATACTGTCCGTCTGTATTAGTTGCCGATGTTATGTCCGCAGGTGAGAAGACTCGTTTTATTACAGTTGTTCCTGATGAGTCAAATCGCTTCCCTCGTGCCAAACTGGGTGAAGTTGGCATTTTAGAAGGCTGGAATTTAGCTAAAGCAGTTGATGAGGCGGTTCAGGCTGATTTGAGCTGTGAGGTGAAGCGTCCGATTGTGGCGATAATCGATGTTCCTAGTCAGGCTTATGGTCGCCGGGAAGAAGGCTTTGCGATTAACCAGGCACTGGCAGGTGCTGCGGGTGCCTATGCGAAAGCGCGTTTAGCGGGTCACCCCGTGATTGGTCTGATTGTCGGAAAAGCGATGTCAGGTGCATTTCTGGCACATGGTTATCAGGCAAATCGACTGATAGCGTTAGATGATCCATTTGTTGAAGTTCACGCTATGGGGAAAGCTTCAGCTGCACGAATTACGCTTCGAAGCGTTGAGTCGTTAGAAAAATTAGCGGCTACCATTGCTCCAATGGCTTATGACATCAAAAATTATGCAAGTCTTGGGATCTTGGATGAGTTATTACAAGTCTCTGACGCTAATGCGCCAAGTGCTGCAGATGTTGAAGTTATTCAATCATCTCTAGTGACTCAGATTGCCAGTGCCCGTGAGAGTGGTTCATCACTGATGAATCGACTTGGAGCATCTAATCGTCAAAGTTCTGCTTTGGTCCGGGGGAAAATGCGTCAGCAGTGGCATGAATTATCAAAATCATAACTAAACGAAAAAGTAGCGTAGCAAAGCTGGCTCTGCCTTGTCGGGGCCAGTTTTAACAATAATTTTATAAAAAGGAATCCTATGACTTCTGTAATTATTCATGCATTAGCACCGATCTTTGTGATCATGTTGCTTGGGTATCTGGCCGGTAAGACCAAAATGGTTGATAATACCAATGTGGTACTGCTTAATATTTTTGTAATGGATTTTGCATTACCGGTTGCTCTGTTTAGTGCAACAGTTAAAACACCCTGGTCAGGTATTATTCATCAGTGGCCTTTGATTGTCATTTTAACCTTGTCAATGTGGATTGCGTATTTTGCGATCTATTTTATATGCACTAAATGGTTTGGTAAGTCGGCCCAAGATTCAGCCGTTTTGACCTTAACCGTTGCATTACCTAATTATGCCGCTTTAGGATTGCCAATTTTAGCAAGTGTATTTGGAAGTAGTTCGTCAACTCTATTGTCTGTTGCTGTTTCCATTGCCTGTGGTTCTGTATTGATGACACCGTTCTGCTTATTGATTCTGGAACGAGAAAAAGCTAAGCAGAGTGGGCAGGAACAGGGAAGTACATTATCGTTGCTACCGGTTTTGATGTGGCGTTCTGTTAAGAAACCTATTGTTTGGGGACCCCTGTTAGGTGTTTTGTTTTCAGCTATTGGCCTTCATATGCCTCATTTGCTGCTTCGGGCGATTAAACCGCTTGGGATCTCTGCAACAGCAACTGCGCTATTTTTAACAGGTCTGATTTTATCGGCCCGTAAGTTGAAAATTAACCGGGCGGTGATAGTGTCTTGTCTGACGAAAAACCTGTTTCAGCCATTAGTAGCCTGGGGGTTAGTTGTGGCATTTGGCATTACCGGACCAGTTGCTGTGACCAGTATTTTAATGATAGCTTTATCCGCTGGTTTCTTCGGGGTTGTTTTTGGGAACCGATTTGGTGTTCAGTCTCCCGATGCAGAAGCAGCACTATTATTAAGTTCGGTGCTGTGTATTCTTAGCCTACCGTTATTTATATCATTGACTTCAGGAATGCTGCATTAAGTACAAGGAATGAATTAAAGATGGTTGCTGTTACACCGCATGATCTTATTTGGATAGATTCGCTTAGCGATATAAAGTGGTCTGGACATTGTGAATCCTGGATCAGCGACATTTGGCAGCCTCATTATCCTCTGGTTGTCCGCCGTGATATACAGGCGGACGGCTGGATTGCTGCGGGGGTTCGTGGGTCATTACGTTCTCAGCGTCAGGCCTGCTGGGTACCTGCTACTTTAGTTCAAAAAGTAGTTCATCCTGAAGATTTAGTGAATCAATCACTCTTGGAGTTACATCCACAAAAAGATATGGCACCGATTCGTTCACTGATTGCATTGACGAGGCTGAGCTGGCCTTTGCCCTGGGGAGTGACTGGAAGCTGTGGATATGCACTGGCGACCGGTGAATCGGTGATGCATGCGTCAAGTGATTTGGATTTACTGGTCAGGGCGGCTATTCCGCCATCTTTTGATTGGGTAGCGAATATTGCGAATATTCTAGAGTCACTGCCATGTCGTATTGATATTCAGCTGGAGACTCCAAATGGGGGCGTCGCTCTATCTGAATGGAGCCGAAAGTCTGGACCGGTTTTGGTGAAGAGCTCCGGTGGTCCATATCTTAGTTCTAATCCTTGGCAGATGAAGGAAAAATAAAATGAAAGTTATGATTATGTTTCCAGGGCAGGGGCCTCAGTTCCCAGGTATGCTCCATCAATTGCCTGAGGTTTCATCAACAATATATTTATTACAACAGGCCAGTGAGGTATTAGGCGAAGATATTTTAAGTCTGGATACTCAAGAGGCGCTTGTGTCTACACGGGCCGTTCAACTTTGTTTATTGGTAAGTGGGGTTATTCATACTCATTTTCTTCAGGAAAATCATATTACTTTTGATTTGTCATGTGGACTTTCGATAGGGGCATTTGCTGCAGCTGTTTCCTGTGGTGCTTTAGCGTTTGAAGATGCCCTGCGTCTGGTATCTTTGCGTGGTGAGTTAATGCGACAGGCCTATCCTCAGGGTTATGGATTGATGGCAATTCGGGGATTATTTCAAAATCAGGTTGAATCGATTATTGAGTCCTTATCTTTACAGGGAGAAATAATTTATTTGGCTAATTTGAATGGTGAACAGCAATTTGTTATCGCTGGAACAGATCGGGCGATGGAACTGGCTCAATTGAAAGCACATGCACTCGGAGGCGATGGCCGGAAATTAAATGTCAGTGTTCCTTCTCATTGTCCGTTACTTGAAAAATCTGCTGAGGTTTTGGCTGATGCATTTAAGAATATATCTTTAAAACGACCACGTTATGGCTATTTGAGTGGTTCTACGGCCCGGGTCTTATGGAAAGCAGATGCAATTGCTGATGATTTGGCCTGGAATATGGCCCGTCAGGTTCGTTGGAGTGATGCTATGGTAAGTGCTTATCAACGGGATACCCGGCTAGCGATTGAATTACCTCCTGGTTCTGTGTTGACCAGTCTGGCCCGGCCTGTTATGTCAGCTGGAGGGGAGGCATTAGCCTTTTCACAGCAACCTATTGAGACACTTCAGGTTTTAACCCAACGTTACCATCATCAGCGTTGAGCCTGACGAGCGTACATCCGGCTTTCGGCAACTAATGCCCGCAAATTAGGGTCTTGTTCCTGATTACGGGCAATGATCAGTGCAATGGTTTGTTTCATTTGATAATCCAGGTCAAGCCTGATGAGTTTAATGACATCCTTATAAGCGTGAGTGAGTCGTCCGGGTAATAATGTATATCCAACACCTGCTTTTACCAGGTTGACCATTGAAAAAATATCGTTGACACGGGTGACTATTCGCGGCTCGAATCCTGCAATTTTAAAGGCTTCTTGAAATCCGTGGTAGGTCGCGAATCCTTCATTGAGTGAAACAAAAGATTCGTTACTTAAGGTTCTTAAATCGACATGATGGCGTCCATCGATAGATGAATTGATAGGCGCTGCAAGGAAAATATCATCATCAAATAAAGGCAAAACTTCAAATAACCGGTGATCGATAAAAGAATCTGTAACGGAAATCAAGATGGCTTGCAGTCGTTGATGTTCAAGCTGATTCAGTAAGGCACTGTTGGAGCCCATTGTCAGGTCAACTTCCAGCTCGGGACGACGTAATTTAAGTCCCATGAGTAATTTAGGAACGGTGTCCAGGGTCAGCGAATAGAGTGTGCCAATTTTAATTCTTTTTTGGTCGAATCCGGCAAGAACCCGGGTCGCATCAATACCCTGCGTCATGAGTGTAATCACTTCACTGGCATATTTTGCCAGCTTGTGAGCTGTTTCAAGTGGAACTAAGTTTCGTCCTACATGAGAGAATAGCGGGCATTGCATCCCATCTTCTAATGAATGTAGCGCTCGATGAACGCTGACATTGCTAATTGACATTTTTTCAGCGGTTCGCCCAATGGTTTCTTGCTCCATGTAACAGAGAAAAATTTCCAATTTGCGAAAAGTGATTTCTGCGTTAATCACATTAAAACTCCCAATTCAATTAAGACGTACCCGCTTTCTTTATTGTAAAGGAAGTCATAACGCAAACAACAGCTTGTTTTTTATTAAAGTGAGATAATGAGCTATGAAGCTTTATTGTGTGAACTGTTGTTGATATTGTCTGGGACTCATGGCAAACACGCCTTTGAATCTGCGGCTTAGATGGCTAAGGTCTGAAAAGCCAGTTTGTTGTGCGGCCATACTGGTTTGCACACCTTGCTCAAGTGCTTTTTTTGCCTGATTAATCCTGCAATTAATGACATATTGATGAGGGGTAATTCCAAATTGTGCTTTAAACATCCGAATAAAATGGTATTTGGATAAGTTTGCTTCGTGGCAGATGTCGTCTATTGTAATGGGTTGTTCTAAATGATGATGGATAAATTCTTTGGCTTTGAGCAATAAAGTATCAATCCGGCGTGATGGTTCCAATATGGGAGAACAGCCTGCGAGTTTGGCCATAGATTCGGCGATCTGGATTAATCCTGTTTCTTGCTCTAATTGAGAGTAGTCTGGTGATGAAAGAATCATGCTTAGATGAAGGATCTGATTTCTCAGCCTTGGGGCATGATGAACGGTATGATTCAAATGTAACCTGTCAGGTGTCATGTTTGTGCTGATGGCCCGAATCATTGGAACCAACTTTTCGGGCGGGATATAGAGCATTTTATATTCCAATGACCCATCATTGCCAGCATGTCCATCATGGACATCTTCCGGGTTGAAAATAATGATATTGCCAACCTGGCTCCGGTAATATTGACCGGCATTGAAAAAATCTTGTCGGCCTTTTAACGTCACTCCCAAGCAATATTCTTCGTGAGCATGTCTGTCGTATGAAAATGTTTGCATCTTTGCCTTTAATACAGTGATGCCTTTGATATGAGGGCAAGACAGATATTGAAATTGTTCGTTTGATTCGTTCATAATCTGCATTGAGGCAATAGGATATTATTGATAGAATATGAGATCTGTTAGAGAAAAAATAGAACAAAATTGCTTCATTTAAATATATTGGTGTTCAGTTATGACAAAATCGCTTGGTGTTCACAGTATAAACTGGATTAGTTAGGACTCAATCTGTCAGTTCCAAAACCATGATGCAATCAGATCCGACAGGTTGCACTAAATCACTTCTGCCCTAAAGTGATTTACGGGGTACTCCAAACATTATGCAAGATAAATGCTAGTTGACCTAATTTTAGTAATCTCGCTGAGAGTCAACAGTAGTGAGATATTGCCTGTTTGAGGCAATATCTATTGCGTCATCATTTATAATTTATATAGGTTTGAAAAACGCGCATGCGCACTAATAAAATGTTAGGGATCTGTCCAATGAGTATCGGATTAAAAAGAGGTACGGTAAAGCTTTCTGAGTATTCAGATGATTGGCCTAATGAGTACGAGAAAGAACGCTTATTCATAATGACACGGGCAGGGAAATATCTCTCTCGAATTGAACATATTGGAAGCACAAGTGTTCCTGGGTTAAGCGCAAAGCCAATTATTGATATCGGAATTGAAGTGGATTCAATCGCAGAATTGGAAATGTTGGTGAAGTCGTTGCCACCGGACGCATATGAGTATTTTGGCGAAAGAGATATTCTTGGTGATTATTTCTTTGCAAAGGGTTCAGATGAAATGCGGACTCACTATATTCACGTTTCATTGTGTGAGAGTAAACGCCTGGATAACTATATAAAATTTCGAGATGCGCTTTGCTCAAATCCGATGTTAGTATCAGAGTATCAAAATCTTAAACGCATATTATCTAGTCAATATCATAATGACAGAAAGTCGTATACAGAGTTAAAAGGTCAATTGATAGCAAAGGTGATCAATTCTTAACAAATCGCTATATATTTTGCAACTGAGCTCAGCGTTATAGCGTAGGAGGTTTCTTTGACTAAGCAAGAACTTGAGCCTTTATTTAAGTCGGATAGTGATTGACACAATAATGCTTATGCGGATCAGGCCTAATGGCGTTCGGTATATCTGGCTGAGAGAAAATATGAATACAGCAGCATTGAAGTTGGCTAAATTAGAGCTGCTTCCCAAGTCGGCTTGAGTTGCCAACTTGGAATATCGCTGATCTCGCGGCCACGACAAAGTCGGTTGGCAATTATACCGCCAATCTCTTTTGGTAATCACATTAATCCAATTTAAATAGCTTTGTTTATTTCAGATTTATTTATTCTGAGCTATTTTTGTCTGTTTATGAGCACAGGTTGTTTTGTTTCTGCCGTTTTCTTTGCTCTGATAAAGAGCCTTGTCGGCTTGTTCTAACCAAGTCTGATAATTTGAAAATTCATTACTAAGTTCACAGAGCCCTAAACTAACTGTGAAATTGATTGACTCTTTTTCCCATTTGACGGTTAAATTTTCAATGTTGTGACGGAGCCGTTCACTAAATGTGAATGCTTTTTCTTCGGGGGTATCTACTAAAATAACAACAAACTCTTCACCACCGTAGCGCCCTGATATATCTGTATTGCGCATTGTTTTTTTCAATGTTGCCGCTGTTTGTCGAATGACTTCATCTCCTGCTAAATGTCCATAGTTGTCATTGATTCGTTTAAAGTGATCAATATCAAACATGACCATTGAACAAGGCTGATGTGTGCGGACATTTCGGTTGTATTCCTCTTCGGCTCTCTCTTCCCAGTAGCGACGATTATTTAATTGGGTTAATCCATCGGTGCGGCTTACTTGTGCAAGCTGAGTATTCACTTTTTCCAGTTGCATTTTATTGGTGGCAACATCGGTGACATCATAAATAATCAAGCTGACGTGGGTGACTTCGCCGGTGAGTGATTTGAGTGGAATGATCGTCATGTTTTGATACATGAATTCAATCATTCCGGTAATCGGACGGTAGTTTCGGAATTTAAAAACATAAGGGCGTTGTTCCCAAGTGGTAAATGACCGGTTATTCAGCATAAATACTGCATCTACTTTATTTCGTAACCAAGTTTGCGGAAGTGTTGGGAAAAGTTCGAAAATATTTTTTCCTTGTGTCTGATCCGGGCGCAATCCACTGTGGGCTTCCATGAATGTATTCCACGTCTGAATATTGTATTGCTTATTCAGAACAACAAGCCCGACATCTATGGTCTGAATCATTTCCAACATCCAGTGGAAATCATTGAGATCGACTTGGATTCCACTCATGCTTCACTCCCTTCCATCATGTAGATTAGTTTATTGTTTAAGGTGGGTAATGAGTCTTCAGTAAATAAAAGTAGTAGGTCACATTTAATATTGTGATTCTCAATGGCGTAATTGATTTCAATGGCCAATGTCTGGCGTTTCCAGCGTCGGGTTGTTGATTCAATCAATTCATTGATATTGGTATGCTGGCCGAGAACAACCGGATGCCCTTGAGAAAAATTCATATCAAGCTGGTCTGCAATGCCTTTTAGACAGGCTCCAATAAGAATATTTGCAACATCCATTAAAACTTCGAGCTGTCCGGCATCATCAAGTTGGCCTTCATAGCGCATGAGTTGAGCCAGATCTTCAAAGCTCGAATCATGGAAAAGGAGTAAGGCCTCGCCACAAATACCCGCACCAATATATCCCTGGCAGACGGCTGAGATGGATTCATCGTCGGCAACGGCACCAAGGGCCATGTGCAGTTCGCTGACGGCCAGGATATTGACGTTTGGAATGGGTAATACGACAAAAGCGCCTAACATTCTTGCCAAGAGGTCCGCAGCCCGGCCCATAGCAACGTTTGCAATTTCCTGATACTCGTCGCGATGATCGATTTCATCGGCGGATGATGATGTTATAGGGGCCGGGGAAGTGTCCGCATTTTTAGGTTCTGGGGGTGGAGCTTCTGGTGCAGATTTTTCAGGTTCTTTGAGTTCATGCTCTGTCAAAATACCATAGCGTTGCAGAATTTCCTGGATCACCTTTTTATTGGTTGGTTTCTTTATAAAATCCAGCGCTCCCAGTTTTGTCACGCGGGTGTGAGCCTGAGGCTGAATATCACCAGAGACCACGATAACAAGGGCAGGGAGGTCTTCTTTTTGAATCGTTTCTAAGACACCATATCCATCTAAATTCGGCATATTCAGATCAAGAAATACCAATTCACCTTCGCCGTTATGAATTTTCTCCAGGCCCTCGACTCCATCAGATGCGAAGCTGACGGATACATCCCAGTGTTCGGGGAGTGCTCTGGCCATTTGCTTCTGGGCAAATTTAGAATCATCACAAATTAAAATAGGTAAAGTCATTCTATTTCGCATTCCTGTCGTGACTGGATGTATACTGCTTTATACTGGTTAAATCCTTTGGCCCCGTTATCAGCGAAATGATGTCATAGAGTCAGTTACGAATCGTTTTGACAACAAAAGCTTAGAATCAAGGGCTGATATGTTTTTAGCATAGTCTTCTCTAAGATGTATTGCCTACTTTATAATATTTTTATATCAAAAAAATGCAAAAAAAGATGACCTTTTTATTCCTGCTTTTGTACCGGCTGACCCCGTAAAAGACGTCGAATCCAAAAACGTCCCGGATGCAATGCATCCAAAATGGTTTGGTTTACCGGCTGGGGCGTATTGGTTATTTCACTGGCAATGATTTCCCCTAGCAATGGAGCACTGGTGACGCCTCTAGAGCCCAGACCTGCCAGAATATACGCTCCTTGTATAATGGGTAAAGCCGGTGCAGATTGCTTAAGGGCTGGTGTATGAATTTGAGGGTATTTATCAATAAGTTCTGGGATATAGGGTAAAGGGCCTGCTAATGGAAGATGATCACGTACGACAGCACGTACTGAAGCTCGTCCAACCGAGTTGTCTGGGGAGATATTCTGATTCCAGGGTTGAGAAATACATCGTTGAAGCGATTCGATATTGTTTTGAGTATCTTGTTGATCAAGGGCTTTATGGTATTGGTCCCTTTGATGGGTTGCCCCTAAGCAGTGACTTTTGTTAAGAGCAGGGGTCATGTAGCCATTGTAACAAAGGACAGATTTTAGATTGCTGATGTTCACATTGGTTTCTAAGTGGGTGACCTGACCCCGAACCGGTGTGACCGGCAAACTTTGTGTGGTATCGAATGATGTAATATTGTGTCCGTTACAAAGAATAATATGCGAAAATGTTTGGGTTGGATGAGCCTTAAATTGGAGCTCGAAGTGTGTCTCGTCTGATTTCCAGTTTGTAAGGTGATAGCCATAATGGCTTGTGAGACAACCTGATTTTTCTGAGGCGTTTAGCATCGCTCTGGCAATGTCAGCAGGCGTCGCCCAGCCTCCCAGAGGATAGAATACCCCTGAATATTCCAGAGGCAGGCCTGCTAATTTACTCGCTTGAGCACTATCGACCCAAGTGGCTAATCGATCGGGCCAGTTCGCGTTGGCTAATCTGAGTAAGCGTTTTGATGATCTTTCGTTATAACTAAGTTGAAAAACACCACACCAATCGTGATGAATGGTGTACCCCATATGCTCTAATTGATGGATTAGGTGTCGGTTATAGCAAAATGCGGCAATGAAAAAATCACTTAATGGGCTTTGGCTGTCATCAAGTAAAGGATATATTGCGCCCTGACGGTTTCCTGATGCTGCCTGGGCAGGGTGAGTTTCCTGTTCAAACAGTGAGTGTTTGATTCCGCGTTTAGATAGAGCCCAACTGACACTGGCTCCGGCAATTCCTGCGCCAATAATCGCAACAGATTGTGTCGGTGTGTTAATGGGCCTGCTATACCATGGGGCTGACTGTGTAGATGGTGTTGCTGTTGGTGATAATTGACCACAGATCATCTCTCTTTTACGGCCGAACCCCGGAACCTTCTGGACATTAAAACCAGCTTGTTGTAAGCCCCGACGGACAAAGCCTGCTGCTGTAAATGTAGCGAAAGTGGCTTGTTGCCTACTTACTCTGGCCATAGAGTTAAATAATTCCTGAGACCACATCTGTGGGTTTTTGCTCGGAGCGAAACCATCGAGAAACCAACAATCAACAAGGCCTTGTTCGGTAGTATGCAGGTGGTTAAGTGATTCGTGAATATCGCCAAACCAGATATCCAGTGTGATTCGCCCTTCTGCAAACTGTAATCGTTGGCAGCCAGGATGAAAAATTTCAGGATAGCTATAAAGGAGCTCTTCTGCATAATGATTTAGTTCTGGCCAGTGGCTGAGAGTTTGTTTTAGATCACCTTTTTTGAGAGGATATTTTTCAAAAGTAATAAAATGTAGATAATATGGGGCTATTGTGTGATCAATCTGGCTGAATAATTGCCATGTGGCAAGAAAGTTTAGTCCGCTTCCAAATCCTGATTCGGCAATCACAAAACGTTGCCATTTCTTCTGTTGCCAGCGTTGTATGAGTTTATTTTGGGTAAGGAAAACATAGCGTGTTTCCTCGAGGCCATTGTTATTTGAAAAATAAACGTCATCAAATTGATGAGCGACGGGAAGGCCAAGATGGTTCCACTCGATTTGGGCTGTATGGATTGATTTGACCAAGGGTATACCTCACGAACTGTTGGTTTGGACTGGAAATTATGGATATTCACCTGTAATCTTCCACGCAAATAAAATAAAGGAACAGATAGCAGGGATGTGTCAGTTTTTGCTATTGCGCGTATTATTTATTAAAAACGATTGAGATCGCCTGATGAAAAGAGCAGTAATCACCGGTGTGGGTATTATATCCAGTATCGGTAACAATAAAGAAGAAGTACTCGATGCATTGAAGACCGGTCGGTCAGGAATTACGCATTCTGAGCAATTCGAAGAGATGAAGTTGCGAAGTCAGGTTTGGGGAGACCTCAAAATTGACCCGAGCGAACATATCAATCGAAAAGTTTTCCGTTTTATGGGAGATGCGGCTGCTTATTCCTATATTGCTATGCAACAGGCGATTGATGATGCCAAGTTGCCTGAAGAGCTGGTGTCTTCAGACCGGACTGGATTGATTGTCGGATCAGGTGGTGCGTCATCTAAAAATCAGGTCGAGGCGGCGGATATATTACGTGAGAAAGGTGTTAAGCGGGTTGGCCCTTACATGGTTCCAAGAACCATGTCTAGTACTACATCGGCTTGTCTTGCAACACCATTTCATATCCGTGGTGTGAATTATTCGATGAGTTCTGCGTGTGCAACGTCATCCCATTGTATTGGTAATGCGCTCGAGCAAATTCAGTTAGGAAAACAGGATATTGTTTTCGCGGGTGGTGGTGAAGAGCTTCATTGGGCTTTGGCGATGGAATTCGATGCCATGGGCGCTTTATCGACTAAATATAATGATGCTGCAAGTCAGGCTTCGCGGACGTATGATGCTAACCGAGACGGTTTTGTGATTTCTGGCGGTGGCGGTATTGTTGTGGTTGAAGAGCTTGAACATGCATTGGCTCGGGGCGCAAAAATTTATGCTGAAATTGTCGGTTATGGAGCAACTTCTGATGGTTATGATATGGTTGCGCCATCGGGCGAAGGGGCTGTGCGGTGTATGCGTCAGGCGATGCAGGGATTAGAAGAACCGATTGATTATCTGAATACACATGGAACGTCAACTGTGGTGGGGGATGTCAAAGAGCTGGAAGCGGTTCGTGAAGTTTTTGGTGAATCAAGCCCGCTGATTAGTTCAACCAAGTCTCAGACAGGCCATGCTCTGGGGGCTGCCGGAGTCCATGAGACTATATATTCTCTGATTATGATGGAAAATGGATTTGTTTCTCCATCAATTAACATTGCTGATCTGGATGAGAAAGCTCAGGGGTTGAATATTGTTTGCAATCAGGCTAAAACGGCTCAGCTTAATCAGGTGATGTCGAATAGTTTTGGCTTTGGTGGAACGAATGCAACTTTAGTTTTCCGTCGTTATTCAAAATAATTTTATCTGAATCCTAGAGGCTGCTTACGAACTGTATGCAGCCTTTTTCATGTCTATCATTTTTACCGGGTATCGGTATTCCTTTGCACTTGATTCTGCTTCGTTAATGAGTAAATTTTCGCAAAAATAACTACATTCTAAAAATGATAATATCTAATGATGAGTTATTAAGTGAGTTTGGATTAAGCCTTTATACTTATTTTGTGCTAGATTTGTTTCTTTTTCCTGTTTTATGTATTTGAATAAAATTCGAATACATAATGGTTCATAGGCCAAAGAGTTCCTCATATTGGGGAATAATTTCCTAATAATTTGTTTATAGGTAGCTTTTTGCGTTGCATTTTTGTTGTTTCACCGATGCAAAAAGTATAAAGCTGTGGCAAGCTAGCTATATTTTGAAATTGGTAGTTGTATCTATTTATGTCTCAAGAAACGTTAACATTATTAGTTGATGAGAATATGCCATTTGCACCCGAATTGCTGTCTCCTTATGGTCGAGTGATAACCCGCCCCGGACGTCAATTAAGTGCTGATGATTTAGTTGATGTAGATGTATTAATGGTTCGTTCAGTGACCGCTGTAAACCAGTCATTGCTTTCTAAAGCAAATCAATTGAAGTTTGTCGGTACTGCAACTATTGGCACTGACCATATCGATCAATTGCTGTTAACGCAGCGAGGTATTAGATTCGCCAGCGCTCCCGGGTGTAATCGGATTGCAGTTGGGGAGTATGTCATTACAAGTTTACTTGCTGCTGCTGAGTTTAGAGGCGAGTCTCTTGCTAAAAAACGTCTGGCTGTCGTTGGAAGTGGTAATACGGGGAGTGCCGTTGCACAAAGGGCAATAGTAATGGGGATGGATGTTATTCGTTATGACCCGCCTTTAGAAAAATCAGGTGATACATGTTGGGACTATTGTGATTTTGGAAGTGTTCTTAAAGCTGATGTGATTAGTTTGCATGTGCCGCTAATATCTGATGGTCCGAATCCGACATATCATCTTTTTAATGAACAGGTACTACGAAAGCTTCGTCCTGAGCAAATATTGGTAAATGCATGCCGGGGTGAGGTTGTTGATAATCATGCTTTATTAAAGCTATGTCAGGAACAGTTAGCTCCTTTACTTATATGGGATGTTTGGGAACATGAACCTGATGTATTATCTGAATTAGTTCCTTATCCTTTTATTACTACGCCACATATTGCCGGATACAGTATCGATGGAAAAATGAGAGGTACCCGGATGATTACGGAAGCATTATGTCAATATTTCAAGTACCCTTACGATGATTTATCCAGTAGTTTTTTACCTAATGCTCCTTTTTGTTCTATTGAGATCAATGATATTTTATCTGAGTTGTCTATCGGACAATTAACACGCCTTATCTATAATATATTTGCTGATGATCGGCGTTTTCGCAGAGATGGACTAACCCGGGAAGGATTTGATCAATTGAGAAAAAATTATCCGCAACGGCGCGAATTTGCCACATTATCAATAAAAGGCGAACCGGATCCTAGGTTGGTTGGCTTAGGTTTTACATTAGATTCAACAAATAATTAAAGAAGAGAGTGTTATGACAATTGCAGTGTTGGGGGCGACATCATTACTTGGTAAAGCATTGATTGAAAGTTATGTTGCTCGCAATAGTGATTATGAAGGTCTGATCGCTTTAGAGTCAGTTCAGGAAGATGGATCGTTTGAAGTTGCAGGGCAATCGTTTGAACTTGTTCATCCTGATAACTTTGACTGGAGTTTATCTCAGGTTGTTGTTGGTTGTGATCAAACGCTGGTTGAAAAGTATGCCGACCAAATTAGTTCGCTTGGTGGAATTTTATTGAATGCTACAGCTGCATCGATTGTTGGTAGTATTCCAACATTAAGTGTTTCAGATGAGCAATGGGCTGGAGCACAAGGTGTATATCAAGTTCCCTGTTCATCTACTTTAATGGTGGCTAGACTTTTGCAACGTCTAGAGTTAGAGGTTGGTATTGATAAAGTGCATATAAGTGCATTACTATCTGTTGCCCATCAGGGACAGCCAGGTATTGATGAATTAGCAGGGCAAACAGCCCGGTTGCTGAATGGACTGGCAATTGAATCGGATGTATTTGATAAACAAGTTGCTTTTAATTTATTAACTGTGTCATCTGATTCCGAATCTATTGCTGAACAGGTAGAGCAACAACTGCCACTTTTGTTTCGGGAGTCAGAGCCGAGTATTAGTGCACATAGTGTGTATACGCCGATTTTTTATGGGGAAATGGCGTTGGTTTCGATTGAATGTTTATCTGCTGTATCGGCTGCTTTTTGTAGTGAAATATGGCAGGAACTTGAAGGGGTTGAATTAGATGATGGACAGAATTTGACATTGGTTACTGATTTGAATCGGCACCCGGTCGTTTGTGTCAGTCAGGTGAGGCATAGTGAACAGCAACCAAACGAAGTGAAATTTTGTGTTCAGGCTGATTCAATTAAGGCGTGTATGATTCCATATATTGAAGAGCGAATTGAATTTATCAGAGGCTTTTAATGGATACAATTCTCAAGTTTTAATGTAAATCGCCGATCTAAAAAATGAGTGCATAGATTTATATGACTTTGTTTATTTGTTTAAATTTTGGGCATAAAAAGACATGCTAAGGAAATTTACAGGTCAATTTCGACGAAGAATTTTCAGCTTAGCAATTTACAAGGAATTATTATGAAGCGATCTTTTTCGCGACTGATGTCAACAATTTTCTTATGTGGGATGTTGGGGGTTAGTTTTAATCTCTTAGCGGCACCAGATGATAGTGATTTCATTCAGATGGTTGGCCCAAATGAAGTTGTCAATAGTCAAGGCGATGAGATTGCACAGCGTTACGGACCTATCACCCGTAATGATACCTTATGGCGAATTGCTATTCGTTACCGACCAGGCAGTTCAGTTAGTGTTTATCAGACAATGGTTGCTATCTTTCAGAAAAACCCACAATCATTTGTTAATAGTGATATGAACTCGCTGGTTGAAGGTGCCTATTTGTTGATCCCGACATTAGCTGATATTCGTTCTGTCTCAGCTGGTGAAGCTCAGCGACTCGTAACAGGAGAAATACACAGGGTTTCTCAACCGCATTTAGTTAAGGCTCCGACCTCGTCTTCAAAAAAATCAACAAAAACAACTGTAAAGACTGTTCATACTCGAAAAGAACGCATTTCTTTGACGGATAAGATGGAGTCTTTAGAGAAGCGGCTTAATGAATTAGAGTCGAT
Organism: Candidatus Celerinatantimonas neptuna; assembly: GCA_911810475.1. Taxonomy (NCBI): domain Bacteria; kingdom Pseudomonadati; phylum Pseudomonadota; class Gammaproteobacteria; family Celerinatantimonadaceae; genus Celerinatantimonas; species Candidatus Celerinatantimonas neptuna. Next base: position 3,954,230 of record OU461276.1, on the reverse strand, counting down.
GAAAAATAAAGAGCTGGATGTTTTACATAAGCAGCTTGATCAGGCAAGTGAGCAGATGATCGGTATGTCTGAAGTGAATCATCGACTCAAACTGAAAATTACAGAATTAAGTAATCAGTTGGAAAGTCTTCGTGAAGAGCTGGAACAAACGCGACAGACGCAGCAGCATATTTTGCAACTGATTGAATCCCAAGCCAGTCACCAAAATACGAAAAGCTGGTATCAACAGTTATTAAGTTCTCCGATTAATCTTGCATTGGTTGTTGCTATTCCATTATTGCTGGTATTGCTATTTCTTGTCTGGTTCTTACGGCTTCGTTCTAAGAAAACACAGAATGATGATGAAATAGATGATGGAACGTTGTCTCTGGATGAAGATGAGGATGACCAGTATTCTCAGCTGTTTACTGATGATATAGATACAAATGACATCGATGAACATGATTTGATGTCAGAAGAAGAGATTGAAGAAAAGCCAGAAGAAAGTGAACCTGAAGATTTATCAGAAGTTGCTTTTGGTGATGAACCCGAAGTTGCTTTTGGCGATGAAACAGAAATGGCCTTTAGTGATGAAGCTGTCAATGCACTTGCTGAGTTTGAAGGTAATGAACAGAATTCTGGTGAAACCGCAACCGATGAAGCTGACGATGATGCATTTTCCGAACAAATGCCTGAAAACGATTATGCTTTAGACGAAGATGAGCTTGTTTTACCTGAACAGGATACTGAAGAACCAGAAATTGAGTTTTCAATTCCTGACATTGATGATGTTGTTCCGGAAAGTGCTGGTAAACCAGATGATGTATCAATTGGTGAACCCGAAGATGATGAAGTGTCACTTGATTTTGATTTGCCTTTGCCAGAACTTGAACCTGATGAAGAACAATTGCAAGGTACTTCAGAGCCAGAGCCAGAGCCAGAGCCAGAGCCAGAGCCAGAGCCAGAGCCAGAGCCAGAGCCAGAGCCAGAGCCAGAGCCAGAGCCAGAGCCAGAATCAGAGCCTGAGTCAGAACTAGAACCAGAGCCAGAACCAGAATCAGAATCTGAGTTGGAATCAGAGCCTGAGTCAGAACTAGAACTAGAACCAGAGCCAGAACCAGAATCAGAATCTGAGTTGGAATCAGAGCCAGAACCAGAATCTGAGCTGGAATCAGAGCCAGAGTCAGAATCTAAGATGGAACCTGAGTCAGAACTAGAATCAGAGCCAGAACCAGAGCCTGAGTCAGAACTAGAACCAGAGCCAGAACCAGAATCAGAATCTGAGTTGGAATCAGAGCCAGAGCCAGAGCCAGAGCCAGAGCCAGAACCAGAATCTGAGCTGGAATCAGAGCCTGAGATGGAACCAGAGCCTGAGTCAGAACTAGAACCAGAGCCAGAACCAGAATCAGAATCTGAGTTGGAATCAGAGCCAGAGCCAGAACCAGAGCCAGAGCCAGAACCAGAACCAGAATCTGAGCTGGAATCAGAGCCTGAGATGGAACCAGAGCCTGAGCTGGAATCAGAGCCTGAGCTGGAATCAGAGCCTGAGCTGGAATCAGAGCCTGAGCTGGAATCAGAGCCTGAGCCAGAACCAGAACAAGAAGCAGAATCTGAGCTGGAATTAGAGCCAAAACTTGAGTCTGAAGAAGAGTTGGCTGATTCATCAGAGCATATACACCAGTCTGATGCTGCGTTAGATTTGGGCGAATTAGGTTTTGATGAGGATACAGAAGATCTTCCTGTCCGTGATCCAATGGATGTATCTGATGATTCAGTTGAATTTGAATCACCTATAGAGCAGCAGATGGCTGAGGAGATGGCTGCTATTCAGCCGGATGAAGAATCTGATGCGTTGGATCTGGATTTGGATATGAGCGCAGACGAAAGTCCAGAGCACTTTGATCCGATCGATTTTTCTAAGAATGATGACGAAGTTGATACGCTTGACAAGCCATTACATACATCTTTTGAATCAAAAGATGAAGATGCTGGTCACAATGTTGATGATATTTTTGCTGGGTTTTCTGAGAATGTCTTTAATGAAACAGAGGAAACACCTGATCTGCCAGCCAGAGATGAGTTAAGTGGAAAAGAGTTTGTTGATATTGATAAACTGATGCATGAAGCTGATAAAGATCCAACGGATGTTAACCCTTATACTGAGCCGAAGCTTGATGTCGGTTTAGATGAATTTGCAGGTATTTTGAATAAAGATCAGCAGAATCAGGGAATGGTTGATGTTGACATTGATGCAGATGGTGCTTCTAAACTTGATCTTGCCCGAGCATATATGGAGATCGATGATGCAGATGGTGCGAGAGATATTCTTCAGGAATTGTTGTCAGTGACGCAACCTGAAGCTGTTCGGGTTGAGGCTGAAAAATTATTGGAACAACTTCGTTAACGAAAATGAATAAAGGCGGTGACAAAAGGGAACGCTTTTTTTATTATGGGCGCGCAAATAGCGAAGTAATGAATAAGTAGTAGTAATATGCGAATTGCTTTAGGCATTGAGTATGATGGCTCAAAATATTTTGGTTGGCAGCGCCAACAAGAAGTAGTTTCTGTTCAGCAGTATGTGGAAGGCGCGTTATCAAAAATAGCAGATCAACCTGTTGAAATTTTTTGTGCCGGGCGGACTGATGCCGGTGTTCATGCGACAGGGCAAGTGGTCCATTTTAATGTGGATTGTCAGCGGCGTATGGCTGCCTGGACTTTAGGTGTTAATTCTCACCTTCCTGAAGATATTGCTGTGAGATGGGCGAAAGTCGTCGCATCAGATTTTCATGCACGCTTTTCGGCTACGGCTCGTCAGTATCGCTATATTATCTATAATTCTCCATATCGTGGTGCCATATTGGGCCACGGTGTTAGTCATTATCACTCCCACTTGAATGAAACATTGATGCATCAGGCAGGGCAATGTCTTTTAGGAGAACATGATTTTACATCATTTAGGGCTGTGCAATGTCAAAGTCGTAGCCCTTTTCGCTATGTTCATTATTTAAATGTGGTACGTAAAGGTGATTTTGTTATCATCGATATTAAAGCGAATGCATTTGTACATCATATGGTGCGAAATATTGCAGGGAGTTTAATCGAAGTCGGGCAAGGGAAACATTCACCTGAGTGGATTGAAGAAGTGCTCGCTTTGAAGGACCGAACCAAAGCTGCAGCAACAGCTAAAGCTCAGGGGTTATATTTAGTCGCGGTTGATTATCCCGCTTCTTTTGCAATTCCTGAGTCAGAACCAGGGCCACTGTTTTATACACCATGAGTTAAACCAACGTTAGATGTGGTTTACAATATTTAAAGTTATATTTTTATTAAAAAATTTTAAGGATTCCGATGAGCTGGTTAGAGAAAATTCTTCCGAAAAGTAAAAGCGTCTCCTCAAGACGTCGGAATATTCCCGAAGGGGTATGGACTAAATGCTCTTCTTGTGATCAGATTTTATACAGAGCAGAGTTAGAGCGTAATTTATATGTATGTCCAAAATGTGACCATCATAATCGAATTAAAGCTCGGGAACGTTTGCAGCGTTTCTTAGATAAAGGTTATGAAGAGCTTGGCCAAGAGTTAGAGCCAAAAGATGTTTTAAAATTCAGGGATTCTAAAAAGTACAAAGATCGACTTTCTTCTGCTCAAAAAGGAACAGGTGAGAAAGATTCAATCATTGTAATGAAAGGAGCCCTGAAAGGCTTACCGGTTGTAGCTTGTGCTTTTGAATTTAGTTTTATGGGGGGCTCAATGGGCTCTGTCGTCGGAGCTCGTTTTGTTCGTGCAGTTGAAACCTGCCTGGCTGAAAAGCGTTCATTAATCTGTTTTTCTGCCAGTGGTGGTGCTAGGATGCAGGAAGCCCTTTTCTCATTGATGCAAATGGCAAAAACGAGTGCTGCGTTAGCAAAACTACGTGGAAAAGGTTTGCCGTTTATTTCTGTTATGACTGATCCTACGATGGGTGGTGTCTCAGCATCATTAGCTATGTTAGGAGATATTAACGTTGGTGAGCCGAAAGCATTGATAGGTTTCGCTGGGCCTCGAGTGATTGAACAGACTGTCCGGGAAAAATTGCCGGAAGGTTTTCAAAGAAGTGAATTTTTACTTGAACATGGAGCATTGGATATGATCGTTGATCGGCGTCAGATGCGTGATAAACTGGCTTCTGTTATTGGTAAATTATGCAATGAATATCCGATAGAGGATACAATTGAAGTTGCAGCATCGGCTGTTTCGATGGAATTCGGTAACGATCTCAAAGCAGATTAAGAATATGAGTGATTTATCACAGATTACAAGCCGGTCTTTAACAGACTGGCTTTCTTATTTGGAGAAAAAACATCCGGTTGCTATCGATTTGGGGCTGGATAGAGTGGGACAGGTAGCCAGTCGTATGGGCTTGACTGAATTGTCTATGCCCGTCGTAACGGTAGCTGGAACGAACGGCAAAGGGTCAACCTGCCGTTTACTTGAACAGTTGCTTCTGAGCCAAGGGTATTCTGTTGGTGTTTATAGTTCTCCGCATATTGTGGATTATCGTGAACGTGTACGGATTAATGACAAACTTCCTGATGCCGATGTGTTTTGTCGGGCATTTGATGAAATTGAAACAGTGAGAGATGATGTTAGTCTCACTTATTTCGAAGTTGGAACACTAGCTGCTTTACGATTATTTCAGCAGGTCAGTCCAGATTTTGTAATTCTTGAGGTCGGGTTAGGTGGCCGCTTAGATGCAACGAATATCATTGATGCAGATGTTGCCATTGTGACAACAGTAGCGTTAGATCACGTTGAATATTTAGGGCATGATTTACAGGCTATCGGACGTGAGAAAGCGGGTATTTTCCGCTCCCATGGACGGGCTGTGATTGGTGATCCGAATATCGTCAGCAGTGTTTATGCAGAGGCAGAGAAGTTAAACTGTAATTTGTTAGCCAATGGATATCAGGTTAAAGCACGAATCGATTCTAATCATTCTTCGTGGGATTATATCGGTCAGAAAAGTTCATTTCATCATTTACCAATTCCGCATTTACCTGTGGACAATGCTGTTGCCTCTCTTGCTGCTTTGGAACATTTGAATATTGAGTTAGATGAAAAACTGGTTCAATCTGTCATTGCGAATTGGCAGCTATCTGGACGAATGCAGTTATTGGAGCAACGACCTGAAGTTTTTGTGGATGTAGCCCATAATCCCCAGTCAGCTGAATATTTGGCTACCCAATTAAGATGCCTCCCTAAGAAAGATCATACGTTTGCTGTATGTGCGATGTTAATTGATAAAGATAATCAGGGGAGCGTTGAGTTTCTGAAAAACTATTTTGATCAATGGTTTATTGCCGGGTTAGACGGCCCCAGAGGCGATAATGGTGATAAACTTGCGAATGCATTATCAGATCAACCGTATCAACGTTATCCAAGTGTTCATGATGCTTATTTAGCTGCGCGTCAGCTGGCTCATGAAAGCGATAGAATTATTGTTTTTGGTTCGTTTTTGACGGTAGCTCAGGTTCTGGCCTTGTGAGGAGGTTGAATTGTCAACTCAATTTAAGCATCGTCTGATTGGCACTATTGTTCTGGTTGCATTGTTAGTAATTATTTTGCCTGATGTATTTGATGGGCAGAAAACGGCTAAAAAAGAGCAAATTAGTACAATTCCATTTGCGCCTAAGCCTGCTGGTGAAAAACCATTGATGTTTGATCTGAATCAGCCGAAAGGTGTCGTTGCGGATGGCGGTAATAATGGTGTGGATAATTTAGGAGCAACTGCGAAAACTGAAGTATCGTCAGTGTTTTCAAAGTCCCAGAAAAAGAATCAGTTAATTCAGCCGGATAATTCTTCAGCTTCAAATGGATTTAAAAAATCAGGATGGATTATTCAACTGGCAACATTAAAAAGTGCGGATGGTACGCGCCGGTTGATTGAGCTGTTACAAAAAGCGGGGTATCAGGCTCATAGTTACCCGAGAATTCCTGTTGATGGCCAGCTAAATAGAATTTTTGTTGGACCAGAATTGTCAAAAGTGGCAATGGATAACAAATTACAAAAACTTAAGCAATTAACCGGGCTAAAAGGGTTAGTTAAGAAATTTGATCCTACTGACCATTAATGACTTAAGAGTAAAAGGAAGGTTTATGTTGAACTGTTCGAGAAATGCAGCGCCTCGATTGGTTTTTCTGTTAAAATGCGCTGCTGTTTACGATTAGAAGCTCCCTTATGAATTGGTTAGACTACGTTATCATTGGTATTATCGTTATCTCAGCGATGGTTAGCCTAGTTAGAGGTTTCGTAAAGGAAGCCGTGTCTTTGGCCAGCTGGATCGCTGCTTTTTTTGTTGCTGGCCATTTTTATAGCGATGTAGCAACTTATTTTACATTGATTGAGAATCCTTATTATCGCAGTGGTGCGGCAATTTTTTGCTTGTTTATTGCAACACTTTTGATTGGCGCACTGTGTAACTATGTATTATCTCAATTGGTCTTGACAACGGGGCTTTCTGGTACGGATCGCGTATTAGGGATCTGTTTTGGTGGTGTACGTGGTGTGTTTATTGTGTCCGCAGTGTTATTCGTATTGTCTTTTACTGTATTTACAAAAACCATTTGGTGGCAACATTCAAAATTGGTTCCTGAATTTACTGTCATAGTACAGTGGTTTTTTGAGTTTTTAAAAGATTCATCGAGTCTTTTAACCCCCCATTAATTCTCGAAAAAGAAGGAAGTCCGCTCATGTGTGGTATTGTCGGAATTGTCGGTTCAACGCCGGTAAATCAAAGTATCTATGATGCTTTGACTGTTTTACAGCATCGAGGTCAGGATGCTGCCGGTATTGTAACTATTACTGATGGCAAATTTAAGCAGCGTAAAGCGAATGGATTGGTTCGTGACGTTTTTGCATTACGTCATATGCAGCGTTTGCAGGGATCAATCGGAATTGGTCATGTCCGTTACCCGACAGCCGGTAGTTCTAGTGCAGCTGAAGCTCAACCTTTTTATGTTAATTCACCCTATGGGATAGCATTGGCTCATAATGGTAATTTAACCAATGCTCATGAGCTAAAAGATTTGATGCACACTAAAGCCAGACGTCATATCAATACGACTTCAGATTCAGAAATTTTACTGAATTTGCTGGCGTATGAAATTGACAATGAGCTTGAACAGACAACTGAATTAAAGGCGGAAAACTTTTTTTCTGCTATTCGCAGAGTCAACGCCCAAACTAGAGGTGCATATGCAGTTGTCTCGTTGGTTATTGGTCATGGAATGCTTGCATTTAGGGATGCGAATGGGATAAGACCTCTTGTTTTAGGACGACGTCATACTGATTCAGGTAATGCAGAATATATGGTCGCTTCTGAAAGTGTTGCGTTAGATGCAATTGGATTTGAATTTATGCGTGATATTGCACCTGGTGAAGCTGTTTTCGTTACTGATGACGGACAACTTTATACAGAGCAGTGTTCTGAAAATCCAAGTTATCATCCTTGTATTTTTGAATATGTCTATTTTGCCCGCCCTGATTCAACAATCGATAAAATCTCAGTTTATGGCGCAAGGGTCAATATGGGAAATAAACTGGGAGAGAAAATCAAGCGGGAATGGGATGATTTAGATATAGATGTCGTTATTCCAATTCCTGAGACTTCCTGTGATATTGCTTTACAGATTGCGATGAAATTAGATCTTCCTTATCGGCAAGGGTTTGTGAAAAATCGTTATATTGGCCGCACATTTATTATGCCCGGGCAAACTCAGCGGCGTAAATCTGTTCGACGTAAACTTAATGCGATTGATGTTGAGTTTAAAGGGAAAAATGTTTTGTTGGTTGATGACTCGATTGTTCGCGGTACAACGTCGGAACAGATTATTGAAATGGCAAGAGATGCGGGTGCTAATAAGGTCTATTTTGCATCTGCATCACCAGAAATCCGTTTCCCTAATGTTTATGGGATTGATATGCCTTCGGCGAATGAGCTTATTGGTCATGGACGGGAAGTCGATGAGATTTGTAAATTAATCGGTGCTGATGGCTTAATTTATCAATCAATTGAAGATTTAGTTGCCGCGTGTCAGGAAAGTAATCCTGAGATTAAAGAGTTTGAGACATCTGTTTTTACCGGGCGTTATGTAACTGATGATATTGACCAGAGTTATCTGGATTATCTTGATCATTTGCGCAATAACGATGGTAAAGATCTGGCAGCTCAAGAAGAAGCTGCTAATCTAGAGTTGTATAACGAAGATCGTTGATTTAGCGGTTTTTCGTTGAAATAAAGGTGGATAGCAGCTGATCTGAAATTTTTGGTATTAGCTATCTGCCCTTTATGATTCAGTATTCTTTAAACGAAATTCATTCATCTACTTTTTAATTCAGGTGTTTTTATGAATTATCAAAGTTTCTTTCCCTCCTTTTTGGCCTTACTGTCTCTTTTGGTTCATCCCTGTTTTGATTTGTATTTATGATTATCTACATAAAGAATCATAAAAGGTAAACAATTTTTAAGGGTGTTGTGATTTTTGGTGTTGCTTTTAGCCGCGAACGCTATCTTTTAAATTATTGCTATGATAATTCATGAGATTCAGCTCTTTTATTTTCATATATTAAGTATATTATTCATGAGTAAGATATGTTTAATATGACTTTGGGTGGTATATCAGCGTCAACACGCTCTGGTGAATTTCAATTGGTTTTCCAATAAGAATTTGGTGCCATAATTAACCTCAATTCGGGATAATAAGTCACAATGAATCGTGGGTGATTCATGAGTCAGTCTTGTTTTCTGATGTGGGATGTAAGAACGACTTCAAGGCAACTCTGGGCCGCTATAGCCATTTTATGGCAAGCGGATTTAACGCTGAAATCGACCTTAATTCTTATCAGAAAGGGCTTCTTTATCCTGAGTTGAGGTTAAATCTAATAGACATTTAGTCAGATAATCGTATTTGTCTAAATTAGACTTAGTTTTTTTCGACTGTCTTCATTTCACATATCTTCATGTCTGAGAACTGAGAGATCAGGCAAAGAACCTGATATTTTTGTAACATCTTAATTTTCAACATAAATTAAAATAAGGGGGGGTATGGATGTTGTCGTCGTCACAGGGGCAGGTCAAGGATTAGGTCGTGCTTTAGCCTTTCAGTGGGCGAGTTCTGCTTATCCTGTGATAGCTGTGATTCGTAATCCGAACCAAAGAAGTGAGCTTGAAGCGTTTTGTCCTTTGATTGAAGTGCTTATTGCCGATATTACATCAGGTGATTACTCTGATTTGCTTCGTCAGCAGCTTCAAAATAGGTCAGTATGTTTAGTGATTAATAATGCAGGTTCAGGTAGCCAGGGTAGGAATTTACCTTCGGTTACAGCAGACCAGCTTGTGAATGAATTCAATACCCATTGTGTAGGTGCTTTGGTGACGGTTAATACTGCTCTGGACGGATTAAGGCGTGCGAAAAAAGCGTGTGTGTTGAATATTAGTTCCCGAAGAGGGAGTCTGACAATGCAGGCCGAGGGGGCGGCTTTGGGAAGTCAATGTTCCTATTCATACCGTATTGGTAAGGCGGCTCAGAACATGTTAACTCTTTGTATGACTGATGATTTGCAGTCTTATGGTATTGACGTTTATGCGATTCATCCTGGTCGTGTTGCTACTAAAATGGTTGCTGCAGAGGCATGTTTTACAGCAGGACAAGCAGCATTGAAAATATTTGAAAGTTGGCAAGGTGATAACTTATTGCTCAGGCAATTATTTTCGTTAGAATCTGAAAAAGTACTTCCATGGTAAAATTTAATCAAGCACTGGTTGCTCGGCGTCTCCAGTGGGACCGTATTGAATTACGAGCAGTGAGTTCTTGCTATGATGCGTTAGTCTATGACTCAATTTGCCATGATGCAGATACTTTAAGACGTTATTTGCCTTGGATTGACCAAATTCAATCATTGGCTGATATGAAGTTATCTCAGAGGCGTGCTGCAGAACAGTTCATTCATTTTCATGATGAATTACGGTATTTGATTTTTGATCATGATCTGGATTCTTTTGCTGGTGTGCTTTCTTTGATTAAATTAGATGGGTTACCATTTAGTTTGGGGTACTGGTTAAGGCAAAAGGCAACTGGTCAGGGTTATATGACCGAGTCAATACACCTCTTGGAAGATTATGTACATCGGTTTTTACAAATTAATGATTTGCAAATTCGGGTGGCAGCCAGCAATGGACCGAGTAGACGTGTTGCTGAACGATGTGGATATCGACTTTTGGAGCCCCCTTGGCCAATTATTCGATTAGGGGAGCATCAGATTGAAGATAAATTGGTTATTTATCAGAAAAGACTGGTTTAGTGTTTAAAAATATTCTTTTTTATTGATAACTTTAATCGGTTAAATATCTGGAATAACACATTGTCTTTAACTAAAGGGCTGCTATAATTAGATTAGCTTGAAAGTTAAGTTATTTATATCCACTATTTCGAAGTATGTGAACCTCGTCCTGTAGTTGTAAGTAATTTGCTGCACTTTTTCATGCTAATGAAATAGTCTGAGAGTAAAACTCAAAAGACTAATGAACATTATATATTTAAATTTTAGGAAAAATTATGTCAAATACAGTGACTGGTACTGTTAAATGGTTCAACGAATCGAAAGGCTTTGGTTTTATCGAACAAGCAGAAGGTCCTGATGTTTTCGCTCATTTCAGTGCTATCGCCGGCGACGGTTTCAAAACCTTGACAGAAGGTCAACGCGTACAGTTCGTCGTTACTCAGGGTAAAAAAGGCCCTCAGGCTGAGAATATTGTAGCATTGTAAAAATCTACAAAAAGAATTGTTAAGAGGCCGCAGCAGCGGCCTTTTTTATTGTTCAGAGATAAGATGAGAATACGTTTTTAACAGACAATACCTGCCTTTGAGATGATTTTTTCTGGCTAGAACTCGTCGCCAGGGTTCTTCTAAATCCAATGTAAGCTCAGGCTATGAATCTTGTTTGAGATGACATAAGGCTTTAAATCAGCATAATTTAGTTCAGAATATTTTGCTTAATAACGTTTTGTATTGATTTACAGTTTATTGATGCTACGCCTACAAAGGTTTAATAAAATTATCTGGTTACGTATAAAAGTGCTTTTTTGAAAGTTCTAAATTTTTTCAATATTTCATATTATTTAACAAAATTTAATAAAGTGTCGGTATAAAAATTACTGTAATTCAAAATTTAAAGAAATTTTTATATATAAACTTATTGATATATAAAAATTTTTAATCTGTTAAGCTTGGAGTAGATATAGTCTATTTCACCTCCCTTATTATTAAATATTATTGATTATGTATCATTCCATTGTTGTATTCAGAAAATATATTAACAGTTTATTGATTTTTTGATGATAAAATCAATAAATCTTGTGTTATGAATGAATTAGAATTGATAAGATGTTGTAGTAATTTGGAAATGATTAATTATAAAGTATGATTTTTAATTGATGGAAAAGGTTATGTGTTCACAATCAGTAAGCCAATTGAACGCTCTTGAATGCCACTGGCCATTGCCCCGTCAGGCAGAACAAGATGATGTGATTGTTTTTCGGTCTGACGGTTTTCAGCTTCCTCTTTTTATTATTCCTGATGCGGGTGGGGAAATTTTCTTTGGTGCTCGTTTAACATCAAAGGTCCATCATGATATCCCTGTCTATGGATTAAGAGGTCAGGCATTAGATCAACCCCCTTTTACTACTGTGCAAGGAGCTGCTTCTCGTTATGTAAGCCTTATTCGTTCAGTCCAGCCCATAGGACCTTATCGATTAATTGGGTGGGCTTATGGTGGAGTTATGGCTTATGAAATTGCATGTCAACTTTTAGGTTTAGATGAACAAGTAGAGTTTGTTGGAATGCTCGATTCATGGCTTAATGAGCCGATCATGGATTCATCCAAAAATGAACCAGAGGATAAACTGTCTGAGTTGAGTCAAAAAGCGCATTGTATGCTTCTGTCACTGGTAGGGAAAGCCCAGTCTGGTTCATCAGAATCTGTTCATCCCTGGGAATATAATTTTTATGCTGAACAACAATTGGGATTGGTGCCTGATGAATGGTCTGGGTGTGATTATCGTAACTGGTTGATTCAGCGCGAGTGTTTATTGGAAGCGGAATATCATGCTCCTGTACTTCCTATTTATATTGATCTTTTAGTCGTTCAGGATATTTTGCAAGATATCCGAGAAGATGTCGCGTATCATCATTGGGACCGGGTCCTTTCTCGTCGTAAAATCAGGCGAAGCACTATACATCGTTCTTCCGCTCAATTATTTGAGCATGATGGTATGAAAATGGTGGCGCAATTCATATCAAGAATTATTGAAAATAGTAGTGGTATTGAAATGCATCCAGATTCACTCCGGTTGTTTGACTACAAACCTGTGGTGAAGCTGCAACAATCTTCTTCACCTACTGCAACCATTATCTGCATTCCCGGTGCTGGTGATAGTATTTTTAGGTTTATGGATTTGGTTGATTTAATCCCGTCTGAATGGCGTGTGTGTGGATTGCAGCCACGCGGTTTTCTGGAGGGGAGTGTTCCTCATTCGAGTGTGGAAGCCGTCGCTAAATTTTATCTGGAGGCACTGCAACTTGAAGCGAGTGCAAAGCCCGTTTATTTACTGGGACATTCTTTTGGTGGATGGGTTGCTTTTGAAATGGCAGCTCAATTAGAGCAGCGAGATTGTTGTATCGATGCATTAATTTTGGCTGACTCAGATGCCCCTGTTACAGCAAAAAAAGAGCGTAGTGAATTATCAGCGTTAATGTCATTTATCCGGTTGTTTGAAAAACAGAGTCAGTCATTAGGGTTGATAGAACATGAATTATCAATGATCTCTCATCGTGAAAGATTAATTCGTTTACATTATGCGCTGATTCATCAGAAGCTAATGCCTGTAGGTTCTCGTCTTAAAGATTTAGAGCAGATTTTTCGATTATATTCAGCAAATATTCGTACCCAGTACTATCCTACGTTTATTCCATCGGTTAAAACACATCTGATAGTCGATCATCATAATAATGAATTGCAAAAAGCAGGCTGGCAAAGTGTGCAACCTGAAATAAATTGCACTATGAGTACAGGAAATCATATGACGTTATTAAAACAACCACACGTTCAATCGTTGGCTGATTTAATCTGTGATCTTTAAGGTATATTGGTGGGGATATCCCCTGTAGTAGAGACTTATTGCTGTCAATAATTTCTTGTTTACTCTATGAATAATATGGTTGAAGGAATGTTTCAGTATGATGATGAAGGAAGGATTTGTTGACATAATAACTATTTAATGTAACAAATAAGCAAAGATGAATATGACGTTGAGTTGTATAGGATACTAAAACGATAACGTGAAACTGTTTTTAAAAGAGAGTGATCTATTTCGATGAAAAAAACACTATTAAGTACTGTGAGTGCATTGGTCATGTTAGGTGTTGTTAGCCACGCAGAGGCCGGTACCACAAATTTTACGGCTAAACAGCAGGAGCAGATTGGCCAGATTGCTGCAAATTATTTGCTTGAACACCCTGAAATTCTGATTCAGGTTAGCCAGAAGCTCAGAGCAAAAGAACAGCAGGAACAGCAGGCTCATTTGGTCACATCCGCAGTGAAAATGCAAAAGTCGTTGATGGATCTTCAAGGTATTCCTCACAGTGGTCCGAAGAATGCCAAAGTTACTGTGACTGAATTTTTTGATTATCAGTGCTTTTATTGTAATAAGATGGCTCCTGTTATCGAACAGGTCATGAAAAAAAATCCTAATGTAAAATTCATTTTTAGGGATTGGCCTATTTTTGCTTCCCGTTGGAAAAATTCGGCTGTAGCTGCCCAGACCGGGTTAGCCGTTTGGAAACAAAAAGGGGTTAAAGCTTATCTGAGTTACCATAATGGGATTTATGGAACCGGACATAATGAAGGAAAACTGAAACAATCTGATATTACCCAGGTTGCTCAAAAAGCCTTATCTGGTAAGTTGAAAAATATTTCTGATAAAGCATATCGTCAAATTGTAAATAAAAATAATGTGTTAGCTCGTACATTAGGTTTCTCTGGTACACCGGGTTTGATTATTATGCCTTCGAAAAATGCAACGACTAAGAATACTGTTGTGATAGGTGGTGCTGTTCCGGCGCGGGTATTGCAAGCTGCTATTGATAAGGCCTCTCATTAATTTGATATGATGATCTGTGGTGTAAATAAATGCTGGTAGGAACTTTCTTACCAGCATTTTATCTGAGATTTTCAAGAAAGTTGCTGTTCCTGCCTCTTTTCTAAGCATTCCATTTGCTTAAGCTTTCAGTCCTGAATGAGAAATCACGATTTAATTCCTGTCATTCAAGCTGTTCTAAATAGAGCTATTAACCTCAATTTGGAGTAAGAAAGCCTTTTCTGATAGGGATTAAAGTCGATTTCGGTGTTAAATCTGCTTGCCATAAAATGGCTATGTCGGGGTTTAGATTTGCTTTGAACTCGACCTTAAATCCCACATCAGAAAACAAGACTGACCCATCATGAATCAATTGTTATTCATTGTGACTCCTTATCCCGAGTTGAGGTTATTTAGTTAACAAGCTTTCTTTAATAGAGATTAAGATAGAGTATCATTTGTCTTAAATTGAATCATTTTTGTCATTTACGCCATAATTTAATCCGCCTACAGTTAACAGGAGTTAACAATGAAGGAGTTAGATATGATCAGAATAGGTATTAATGGTTTTGGTCGAATTGGACGTTTAGTATTTCGTGCAGCTTTGCAACGTAAAGATATCGAGGTTGTGGCAATCAATGATCTAATCGATGCAAACTACATGGCATATATGTTGAAGTATGATTCGGTTCATGGTCACTTTAATGGAACAATTGATGTCGTAGATGGTAATTTACTGGTGAATAATAAACTCATTCGGGTAACTTGTGAGGCAAATCCGTCTGAACTGAGGTGGAGTGAGGCTGGTGTAGAGATTGTTGCAGAAGCTACAGGACTGTTTTTAACAGATGAAAAGGCACGTCAGCATTTAAAAGCTGGTGCTAAAAAAGTCGTAATGACGGGCCCTTCTAAAGATGATACGCCGATGTTTGTTATAGGAGTAAACCATACGACATATTCTGACCAGGCAATTGTCTCTAATGCATCTTGTACGACAAATTGCATAGCCCCTTTGGCCAAAGTTCTAGATGATCATTGGGGGATTGAATCAGGTTTAATGAGTGCAGTTCATGCAACCACGGCATCGCAGAAGACAGTTGATGGCCCATCATTGAAGGATTGGCGGGGTGGACGAAGCGCATCGTCTAATGTGATCCCTTCTTCAACGGGAGCTGCTAAAGCCGTTGGTAAAGTACTTCCTCATCTAAATGGTAAATTGACAGGTATGTCATTTCGTGTACCGGTCGCAGATGTTTCAGTCGTCGATTTTACGGTTAATCTTAAATCAGCTGCACCATATGATGAAATTTGTGCGGTTATGAAATCTGCTTCTGAAAATGAGTTGTTTGGGATTCTTGGTTATACCGAAGATGCTGTTGTTTCACAGGATTTTGTGGGGGATACTCGAACCTCTATCTTTGATGCGAAAGCGGGAATAGCTTTGACCTCTCGTTTCGTGAAATTAGTGTCCTGGTATGATAATGAAATAGGTTATTCTAATAAAGTACTTGATTTAATTGAATATATTTCTCATTAATCAGGTTGTATGCTCCTTGTTTTATTACGGGATAAGGAGCTTTTGAAACGAGGAGTTGATATATTTTGGTGTTTTCAAAAAATATTTTTTTAAATTCTGTTGTCGTTATTTAAAGTGAGTCGTTTCATTCTCTGTATTGATCGGTTGCGTCAAAGCGAGATTGTATCCAGTCACGGCTAAAATATTTTCGTATTTAGCTGGGTTTTCAATAGATTGGCAGTTTGAAACACAAGAGACATGTGTGTCATAGTCGGGTTCAACAAATAATGGAATAGAATAGAGATGTTGATCCGCTGTTGGTGCAATAACTTGGTGGCGTGTTGATATGTTTGTCGTTTGTCCAACGTTGCATGAGATCTCTGATATTAACAACAAGGGCTTTCTATTGGCGGAGCATCTAGCTAACTCCCATTATGATGTTTGACCTGCAGTCCACCAATTCGGTCCTGAAGCAGTAAAGTTATACAACCATAGTCGGAGTGGGCTCCGGCCCTATTATCATGATTATTTTTAGGGCGGGGGATAGTGAATCATTCTGAAATCGTGACATGTGTATTGAAATGCCGTGTAAAAAAATGGTCGTCTAAATTTAGTGTGTTAGCCATCGCTTGTAAAAGTCTTTGAGAAACGTTGAATGCAGCAGAATAATAGACTTGCAGTGCTTTTAATATCTCTATGTCATCTATGTATTGATTTGGTCCATACATACTTGAATATTTATGGACTTGAGGGTGATCCAGTGGCAGATCTAAAGCCATATCAAATGTTTCTTTCCAGTCTGCTAAGCTGATTTCATCAAGTTGTTCTTCACCGATATCACCATATCCTCTATGGTTCGGGCTTTGCTTTATATCAATTTGTTGTTTCTCATGAAGTGGTTTATTAAAAAACTGACGAGCAGCGTTCATTATTTGTTTGATGAGAGATTTTGAAATACCGGTTTCAATCAGATAAAAGAATCCAACTTCTCGGCAGGCTCTGTTTAGAGTTGATAATTCTGATTGACGAAGTTTCTCATTTGAACAGATTAAATTGTGTAAGTTGATTAACGGAATATTCATAGTTCATCATTCTCCGGCCAATAGGTTGATAACAGAGGTAAATTGAAGCGATTGATTATAAGCAATTATTGAGCCAATAAGTTCTGTAATCGAAATAGATGAGGTCGTCTGGTTAGATATTGAAAAGAGACAAATAAACACCTTTATCAGAGAAAAAGTCGATTGCTTAATGGTTTAGTGCACCGATATTGATTATCACTTTGGACATAAATAGTGAGTCTGACTGGCCATTTTAGTTATTTGTCAAACTCACCATATTTAAAAATACTAATGGTTAATGGTGTGACAAACTAGGTAGCCACAACGCAATGTCCGGGAAAAGTATCACAAGTGTTAAGCCAATCAGACCCATACCAGCATAGGGGAGGGCACCCGTTAACACATCCCGGATGGTGTAATCGGATGAGATGGCTTTTACCACGAACAGATTCATGCCAACGGGTGGCGTAACCGCACCGATTTCCATGTTGATGACCAGTATGACGCCAAACCAGATCAGATCAATATTTAACCCTTGTAATGCCGGGAGCAGAATTGGAATGGTGACTAAAATGGCCGCTGCTGCGTCCATAAACATGCCTAAGATCAGATAGAGAATATTGATAGCAATAATGAATTGCCAGGCATTCATATGCATGTTGTCCATCCAACTGGCGATTGACTGAGGTACCTGCATCAACGATAAAGTATTACCAAAAACAGAAGCACCGGCAATCAACATCAGGATCATTGCACTTGTCTCAACACTCGCGACTGTCGCTTGCCAGAATCGCCTGAATGTCATCGTTTTTTTGAAAAATACTGTCAGCAATAAGGCATAGATGACACCGACTCCTGCGGCTTCCGTTGGTGTAAACCAGCCGATATAGATACCACCAAGCACGAGTGGAATCATCAGTAGGCTACCTATCATATCAAGGGTTATCGCGCTCCTTTGAATATTAGCTGAGGTATCTGTATTCGAGGTTTGTTTTTGTCGCAACATGGCAAAAACTGAATATAAAATGAATAGAGAAGCAAGTAATAGTCCGGGTAATATTCCAGCCAGAAATAGCTTGCCAACGGAGGTATTGGTAACCAGTGAATAGAGAATGAAAGAGATACTGGGTGGGATCAAAATGCCTAATGTACCAGAGACGGCCACACAGCCAGCGCTTAATCGTTTGGGATAGCCACGGCTTCTCATTTCGGGAATACTGATTGACCCGATAGTCGCAGCCGTTGCTGTGGAGGAACCGGAGATCGCTGCAAAAATTGCACTTGCAATGGTCGCTGCGATGGCAAGCCCTCCGGGTAAACGACCCGAAACGCGCTGGGCTAAATCAAAGAGATCTTTACCTGCTTCTCCTTTGAGCATCAATTGGCCCATGAAGATGTAAAGAGGAATGGCAATGATCACAAAAGAGTTTAAATCACTATAGGCTGTTTGCACCAGGGCATCGATTCCCGGACCGATACCAATGGTGATCATGTAACCTATCATGCCACTTAATAAGAGTGAAATAGCAATGGGAAGGCCGAGAATTAAAAGCGCACCCAGAGCTAAAATAGTTGCTGTAATTGCCATAGTTAATCCAATGGTTGAAGCTTGTGTTTACGCTCTTGTTAAGATGATTGACGGATGTCGTGTAAGAATTTATGTATTTCGGTGATACCCCAGATAGCGGCGCCTATTGGAATTGCAATTTCTGCTATCCAGACTGGCCATTGCACAACATCCAGAGTTACTTCATGCATTTGCCAGCTTTCAGCGGCCTGGTTTAGCCCTGCGATGGTGAGTATGATTAAAAATCCAAGTATGATTAGAAACCGGATGATAATAAGTCCCCGGCTACGGCCAAACATATTCTCTAGCGCAATACCTGCTGTGACATGACGCCGGTGTAGTGCGGTTGTGACAGCTCCGCTAAATGCAAGCCAGACCAGGCAATATAAATCCAGGTCATAGGTCCAGGAATTATCAATTTTGAATTGTCTTAAGCTAATTCCCAAAATAATCGAGCAGGTTAGCAATAAAAGGGATAATGCTGCAATAACACCGGTCAGCCTGGCTATTATGCCTGTTAATTGCTGACACTCCCCGGCCAGATGGCCGAGGAAAGAGCTTGAGTTAGACGATGACATATCGTTTCCTGTCGTGGTTATTATTTTTCTAGCGATACTGTCAAATCGTTTAGAATCGTTTGTCCTTCTGGGCCGGTTTCAGCTAAGTAGTTTTTCCGGGCCAGTGCCCCAGCTGTTTTTTCCCACGGCGTCAATTTTCTACCTGTCAATACAGTTACGTGGTTCCCTGATTTTTTAAGCAAATCGATATCATGATGAAATTCTTGTTCTATTGACTGGACTGCAGAAATTTCTGATTGTTGAGCGGCTTGGCTGATAATATGGCGTTGATCCGGTGTTAGCTGGTTCCACCAGCGAAGATTAACCTGTACTGGGTAGACAAGTGGTACGTAGTGTATAGCTGTAATATATTTGCCTACTTCATACCATTTACGAGAAACAATAGTGGATAATCCAGAGATCCCTCCGTCTAATGTTCTTCGCTGGAGAGCCGTGTATACTTCACTTGAGTCGACGGCCACAGGGGTAGCGCCTTCACTGCGAAGGAACAATGCCGAAAGCTTTCCTTCAGAACGGATTCTCAATCCATTGAGATCACTTGGCTTTTCAATGGGTTTGTTATTATTGACATAGGATTTAGCATAACCATAAAATCCCCAGGCAATCACATGAACGCCATGCTTTTCTAAGATTGCATTAACATCTTTCCCCAGTTGACCATGTAGTGCCTTTAAGAGAACTGATGCATCCGGTACTAAAAATGGAATTGTATCCCACTCAAGTCCAGGTGAGAATCTTGACCACCAATGCATTGCATTTATTCCCATATTGGCTGTATTGTTGACGAGCCCTTTAGCAATGGTTGATGCTTTTAACAGTGATCCTGAAGGATAAGTTTGTACTTTGATGGAACCATGGCTCAGGGCTCTGATGTTATGGGCAATCAGTTTTGCTTGGTTTGCTGTTGCTGTATGAGGTGGCATATACCATGCGAAACGTACTGTTAAATCAGATGCTTGGGCGTTAAATGTTGCACAGACAAAGAATGCGCATGTCGTGATGAAGGCCTTTAAATAATTAATGTAGCGAATTTTTCTCATATATTCCTCTTCCATCGATATAGTGTGCTTGCACTGTTTAAAATTGATCATGTAGCTATGACTCTGTGTTTACTTCATTTGAAGTTAAACAACATGTTGATGATGTATCAGTTGTTTGATTTTTTCAGAGCACATCTGATTTACTCCAAGAGATGTAAAGGCATCATCAAGTGATGATTCCTTTGACAGTCATATGGACATCATGTTCTGTACGTTGCAATGAATAATTTTTGTTAACAAAATGTAATTATATTTATTTTTCGAATATATCAGGTGTGTGTTTTGTAACAAGTGTCGGTTGGTTTGTTATGTTTATTATTATTGGATTTTTTGAAGTTCCTCTCATTTTAATCGATTATATATTCTATTGATTTATATGAATATAAGATGAGGGTTTTGTTCTTAATATAGATAAATTGGTTGATATATAAATCATTCTAGAAATAATAAATCTAATATAAAGGTTTATCTATTAAATGTATTAGTTAATTGCTTGTTAAGCAAATTGCTCTATTGCCGAATTTAGAAAAGTGTAAAGATTGTTATCAATTGCTGGAACATTCTGAAGTAAGAAGGAATAAAATTCTTCAATTTCTGCGTGTTTATTGGTTTTTTCAGGCCAGACAAGATAGTACCCGTCACCTGTACCTACTGCTTGAGGGAATGGACATTGTAACAAACCCTCGCGGATAGCATTCTGACATAGAGTCAAGTCTCCAATAGAGAGCCCATGCCCTTGAATTGCTGCAATATTACCTTGTTCGAGAGTATCAAATATCATCCCGCGGTTAATATTATATGTTGTATTAGGATAGGTGTGTTTGAGCCAACGTCGCCAGTCACGTTTGTCTATGGATGGGTGGATTAAGTCATACTGGTCAAGATTTGTCCTTTTTTGTTCAAGATACTGGGGGGAACAGATTGGGATAAGCCATTCATCAAATAATTTGCGGCTTTTAGTTAGGGAGCCATTTTGGCCATGTCCCAGAAGGATGGCGCAATCATAAGGTTCACTGAGGAAATCGACGGAATCAACATCCATCCAAATACTAAAAATTTGAACGGCGATATTGGGATATTGTTGCTCAAATTTTTTTAATATGGTTAATAACCACCGCATTGTTAATGTTGATGGTGATTTTAATCGTAGCTGATGACGGTTTGTAATGAAAGTTTCACAGGCTGTTTCAAGTTGATAGAAGCTATCTCTCAATTGTTGAGCCAGTTGGTTTCCGGCATCAGTCAGATCTATTTTGGGACCTTTTCGAATAAATAATTTGCAGTTTAGGTGATTTTCTAGTGTTTTGACATGACGGCTAATTGCACTTGGAGTTATTGACAGTATTTCAGCAGCTTCTGTGAAAGAGCTATATTTAGCTGCTTGTTCAAATGCACGTAAAGCATACAACGGAGGAAGTTTCGATACCATATCCATACCTACATTTTATTAATTGTGATTTTTAGTCATAGTAGATAGCACTTTTTTCTGTTTTTCAACTTAAATTTTTTATTACATTATATGTTTATTGTTATTTTTAATAGTATCACATGGTGTTGCTATGGGATTGATATGGAATTAGATATTTCATCTGGAATCATATATGAACATGATGATCTTTATCCTTATATTCATAAAATAGATGATGAATTTTTATTAAATTTATGGATGTTTCAAGCATTTAGGTATTTTTATCAGATATTATCGGATACACGTTTTCCATGTTTATTTGGAAGACATGCATTTAAGCAAAAGACAATTGAATATGGATTTGTAAGTGAAGAGAATCATGAAGAAAATTTGATTGACTTAATGTTTTTATATACAGAAAAAAATAAGAATAAATCCATTAAAGAACGTTTATATCATCCGATGATTATATTTTTTGAAAAAGGGAAAATGAATTCATTGGAAGCAGAGCAGCAATTCTGTTGGCAGCAGTTGCAATTATTAAATGAGAAGGATAGCAAGCCATGGCCAGAACATTTGCCAAAAGATCCATCTCATCATGAATGGTCCTTTTGTTTTAATGAAATAGAGTTATTCTTTAATATGAGTTGCCCAAGTTATAGCAAGTTGCGTAGTCGTTACCTTGGTGAGCATATCGTATTTGTTGTAAATCCACGAAAACATTTTGATTGTGTCGCACCACAAGGCACAGAAAAAGGGGCTAAAGTTCGAGGAAAAATCCGTAATCGGAGCAAAGAGTATAATAATGGATATTTATCGAATGAATTAGGAACATATGGAGATACAAATAATAAAGAATGGCAGCAATATTTGTTAGCTGAGCCAGATCATAACGTTATGATACATTGTCCTCTTAAAATAAAGGTATAGTTTTATGAATTTGTCTTTAATATCTATTTATATTACTTCGATTTTTTTTCTTATTATTACACCAGGGCCGGTTGTAGCCTTAGTTGTAAATACAGCTGCTAAAGAAGGATATAAAAAGGCATTATTAACGACAATTGGAACAAATTGGGCATCTTTAGTTTTAATTGCAATCGCTGTCATGATTTTGGCAGGTGTTTTATCCATTAGTAATTTATTATTAAGTATTTTTACACTATTGGGTTGTCTTTTTCTTTGTTACATAGGAGGCAAATCATTTCTTGTAGAAATAACATATCATTCTGAAAATATCATGTTGGATAATGAGTATAAAAGATCGTCCAAAAAAAAGTTAAATCCTGGAATATTAAAAGGATTTTTAGTCGGAATATCTAATCCTAAAGATATTATATTTTTTGCATCCTTTTTCCCACAGTTTATTCATGTAACGAAAAACTTTCACTCAAGTGTATTTGTCTTATCTTTTCTATGGATATTGATGGATTTTTCGATTTTGGCTAGTTATATATTTTTGATGAAAGGAATTGTTATAAAACGTTATGAAAGAACAATTGGGATTATTTCATCATTATTTTTAATTTTTATTGCTCTTCTTGGAGGATTATATAGCACTCAGGAGTTGTTTGCGATGATACGTTGAGATTGCAACAGACCATAAACCAAAGGATTGGTTACCACGCTATGTCATATATGTTTTAAATGCCTGTAATCAATGATGGAGTTTATGAAATGAAATTTGTTGCTATTCCTGAAACAATAGATGCAATTTCACTACAATTTGCACAATATCCTGCTATTTCATACCGACAGCAAGTGATGAGTTATGCGCAGTTAAGAAATAGTTCTGATCGGATAGCATATGCTCTTATGCAAATGCCTGAATACACGCCAGGTAAGTGTGTGGTTGTTAAGGTTGATAAAAATCTTGATATGCCAGCGATTCTCTTAGGTATTTTGAAGGCCAGGTTAGCGTATATACCGTTATCATCGTTTCATACGGTAAATAAGATTGAGGCGATAATTTCAGATGCTGGTCCTATTCTTATGGTGACAGATCAGCGTGAACTGGGAGTTCTTGTCAATAAACAAACTGGTCTGAGATGTTCTTCAAGTTCATCGTTATTGCTTCAACAGATTGAGGAATCTTCTGTTTTACCAACAGTATATCCTGATGATCTTGCTTATGTACTTTATACATCAGGTTCGACTGGCAAGCCAAAAGGTGTTTGCATCGAGCATCAACAATTAACATATTATATTGACTGGTTTGCTGAGGAAAATTGGGGGGATTCAGAACTTTGTTTACCGTTAACATCTGCACTGAGTTTTGCAGCGGCAGTCAGTCAGATATACTTTTCTCTTACCCGCGGACAAACCTTACATATTCTTCCTGACGGTTGTTTGCTAAGACCTGATGAGCTATTGCAATGGTGCACCCAGCAACCACATTCGGCATTATATTGTGTTCCTACGATTTGGCAGGAGATATTAAGTTTTTATAAACGTCAGCCCACTGATCGGTATCAGCTACCGAAAATAGTGATGCTTTCAGGAGAGGCTGTACCTGAATCGTTGAAGAAATTGAGCTTTTCTATCGCTGCAGATACGCAGTTATTCAACCTTTATGGTCCGACTGAAGCGACTGCAAATGCCAGTTTTTCGAGTTTAAGTCTGGAGCGTCCAGTGCGATTAGGTCAGCCAATAAAAGGAAGTGATATTCAAATTCTTGATGAGAATGATCAGATCATTAACGATGGCCAGGTTGGAGAAATTTATATCATTGGACCTGGAGTTGCCCGGGGATATCTTAATGACCCTAAACGAACATCTGAGCGGTTTAAAGAGATTGAAGGTCACTGGGCTCATGCGACAGGTGATATGGGGTACCTTGATCAAACAGGTGAGTTGGTTTATTTAGGACGCAAAGATCGTCAGTTAAAATTAAATGGTGTTCGTTTTGAACCTGGTGAAATTGAACAAGCTTTAAATATGCACCCAGGTATCGAAGCTGCCCTGGTTGAATTAAAGATGGTTTCAACCAGTCATTCTATATTAGTTGCATATGTTGTTACGAAGCAGCCAATTCCCGGATATGTCTTAAGAGAGTATTTAATCGGTTTGATTAGCGAACTCTATATTCCCACTCAATTTATTGAATTAGAGGCTTTCCCGAAATTAGCTAATGGCAAAATAGATCGTAGCCGGTTACCAGAACCATTTGTTGAGCGCCCTGAGTTGAGTCATCCATTCAGAGCAGCTCAGTCTGAGCAGGAAAAGCAGATGATTGAGCTATGGAAAACCGTTTTGGCCATATCTGGAATAGGTATGGATGACGATTTTTTTGAATTGGGTGGTAATTCATTGCAAGTGATGCGGTTACAACACCTTATTGCAACACATATGAATGTAGAGGTTGGTTACCAGTTTATCTTTAATGCACCGACACCGTGCCGGCTTTTATCTAAATTGAAAGAAACTCAGGTTGGTGTATCGGGGCTCGACCAGCAAGAACAAAATTCAATTAAAGAAATAGGATTATCTGAACAGCAACGGTATTTCTTAACGTTGGATCTTACTCAAGATGATCATAGTGCCTATTATTTATATTTTTATCATGAAATTAAAGGGGTATTAGATAAACAAGCATTGCGGTTATCCATTCAAAAAATGTTGGAAAGGCACCCAGTTCTTAGAACACGTTACGATTTAGATAGTGATTCATGGCTGGCAAAGCCGTTTTCGGTCAATGAAATTCCTTATGTTGAGTTAACCGCAGAGCAAATTGGTGACGTAGAGAACGCTCGTTCAATGCGAGAGCTGGCCAAGGAAATGATGGGTGATATTGAAAATACGCCATTAATTAGTTTTCAGCTTTTAAATGTGTCTGAATATAGGTACCGGTTATTGATATGTGCACATCATAGTATTTTCGACAGAGAGTCTATCGACCTGTGGAGTCGTCAATTGATTGAAGTTTATCAGTCCGAATTGGCAGGCGATCATACGGAAAAATCTGTCATGAGATATCAAGATTATACATATTGGCAGCAAAGCTACCTCAATCAGGGAGCACGGGATCAGGAAATGGAGTATTGGATGGCTCAATTGGTAAATGATAAAGCTCATGGAGCAAAAGCCATCAGTGTCCCTTCTGCCGCTAAAAATACGAGTTCATATTCATTTAGCTTTAATCCTGCTTTGATTGAGCAAGTGAAATTATTTGCTAAGCGTTATCAAACAACGCCATTTATTGTGTTATTGGTATTGTTTAAACAGGCATTGAATGAAATTCCAGAATACCAAGATGTTCCTATTGGTGTGCCTGTATCAAATCGTATGCGTTGGAATAATCCAGAGCTTATAGGATGTTTTGTAAATACGATTCCTATATATATACAGAAGTTATCATTAGATGATTGGGAATCATCATTAGTTAATATTCAAGAACAATTCTTTATTAGAATGAAGAATAGCTTAGTTGCTTATAGTGATGTTTTTGATATGGCAAGGCGAAAGGATTTGGTATTACCATATCCGGTTACATTTAATTACTTGTCTAAATTGCCATCATTTTCGAACATTAATAACATAAGTGTTTCAACGTATGAAATACAACCGGATATATCAAGAACAAATTTATCAATAACGATTGAAGAATATGACTCAATGCTGTATTGTGATATCTATTATAATGATGATTTGATTTCATATAATTCTATACAAGATTTCTTAAATAAATTTAAAGAGATCGAGCTTTATATTCAATGAAATAATAAATATTAAATTATTTTTTCTAAAATTTACGTATCAATGAAAAGACGATGATATGCATTGGGGATATGACTATGACGTCTAATTATATTGTGCATTATTTATTTAAAAACATATCTAAAAAATGGCCTGATAATATAGCTGTTATAACAAATGAAAAACAAATAACTTATCGAGAATTAGATGAATATTCAGATAGCTTAGCTTTATATCTTAGCTCTTTAAATATAGGGCCCGGAGATATTGTTGGTCTGTATTTAAATAAAAGTATTGAAATGATGGTTTGTCTTATTGGAATTATGAAATCTGGAGCAAGCTATTTACCTCTTGATCCCTCATTTCCGCAAGAAAGGCTTAGTTATATGATTGGGCATGCACAGGCCAAACTGGTTATATATGATCAGTCTGATTGTCCGTTACCGATTAAGCCAGAAATCCCCATATTAGATCTCACTGTTTTTAATTGGGAAAAGGTCAAAGGGTATCATGCTCCTGAAATTAATGATTCTGAGCTTTGTTATGTCATTTATACATCGGGATCAACAGGTCGTCCTAAAGGCGTCATGTTATCTCACCGGACTGTCGTAAAGTATTTGGAATGGATGAAAACAGTTATTCCATTATCAATGAATGATGTGGTTTTGGCTCAGACGACATTTAGTTTTGATGTGTCTGTGTGGGAGATGTTTTATCCATTATTGGTTGGGGCAAGTTGTGCCTTAGTTGGGGATGATGTGAAATATGATCCTCAATTGTTGTGTGAATTTATAAATCGTCATCAAGTGAATGTTGCACAATTTGTACCTACGGCATTAAAGACTATTGCTGATTCGAATGTGTTAGAGCATTGTCCTTCGCTTGTGCACCTGGCTGCAGGAGGTGAAGCTTTACATCAGAGTCTGGTGGATCAGCTTAGCTTACAGACAAATGCTAAACTCCATAATTTTTATGGGCCGACAGAAGCAACTATTTATTGTTGTTATCATGCTCCCGTTTCTAGTTGTCCTTATACTATTGTCCCAATAGGAAAACCTATCCCTCATGCCAGGACATATCTATTCGATGGTGAATTTAAATTAGCTGAGCCTGGCCTTGAAGGTGAATTATATTTAGGCGGGGATATTTTAGCATTGGGGTATATTGCGGCACCTGAATTAACCGCAGAACGATTTATTGATAATCCATTTATTCCCGATGAAAAAATATATCAAACGGGTGACCGTGTTAGAGTTGATTCTAGTGGCGTTTTAGAATATTTAGGGAGAATGGATAGGCAAGTTAAAATTAGTGGATATCGAATCGAACTCAATGAAATAGAATCACAACTAAGCCGAATTAAAGAAATCGCAAATGCAGCAGTTGTTTATCAACATGACATAGATGGGCAATCGTCGGCATTAACAGCATATTATTTATTAAAAGATGGCTTATCGGTAGACCCTCATACAATTAAAGAAAAATTAATGCACCAGTTACCCTATTATATGTGTCCATCTAAATATATCGAAATTGATGATATAGCAACGCTACCTAATGGTAAGACTGATTATAGTCGTTTGAGTCAATTTATTAAAAACAAGGTGAAAGATATGTCGGAACAAGTTAGTAAAAAAGCAAATAAAGTTGAGGGTGAAATTATTGAAATATGGAAAGAAGTACTGAAAAAAGATGCTTTATCTGTAAAAGATAATTTCTTTGATGCTGGTGGAAACTCTTTACTGATGTCAAAAGTACATCGGCAAATTAAAGCAAAATTAGATATTCCAATTTCAATTATGGATCTTTTCCAATATCCCACTGTAAAGGCGCTGAGTAAAAGTATTCAGGAAAAATATTTAACCACAGCTAAATAAACCAGATAGTAATGAGGAATCATATGACTGTTCAAACGAAAAATGGCCAGGATATAGCAATTATCGGGTTGGCTGGGAGATATCCTGGTGCAGACGATTTTAAATCCTTTTGGAAAAATCTGATTGATGGTCAGGAAACCATTAGTACCTTTACAGAAGATGAATTGCGTGCATCAGGTATTGATGAAGAATTGATTGCATCACCTAATTATATTCCCCGTCGTGGAATATTGGGGAATGCGCTCCATTTTGATGCTCAATTTTTTGGATTTACTCCCCGGGATGCTGAATTGATGGATCCCCAGCATCGGATTTTTTTGGAATGCTGTTGGCATGCGTTTGAAGATGCAGGGTATGTTCCTGGCAGTTATCCGGGGTTGGTTGGTGTGTTTGGGGGCACAGGAACGAACTGGCATCTAACTGAGGTTCAAAATCACCCTGATGTGAGCCAGTATGCCAGTGGTACGTCAATTGTAACAAATAATGATAAGGATTATGTTACGACTCGGGTCTCTTATAAATTGAATCTTAAAGGACCGAGTGTCAATGTTCAAACTGCATGTTCAACCTCTATGGTTGCAATCGTTATGGGCATGCGAAGTCTTCAGTGTGGTGAAAGTGACTTAGTGATTGCGGGCGGTTCATCCATCGATACTCCAGAACGTCGCGGGTATGAATACATGCAAGGTGGCATGGATTCAGCGGATGGCCATTGCTATGCCTTTGATTCAAGAGCTAACGGGACAGTGTTTAGCCGCGGTGCCGGGGCCGTTATTTTGAAGCGTCTTGATGATGCATTACGCGATGGGGATCATATTTATTCAGTCATTAAAGGTGGGGCCATCAATAATGATGGTGATATGCGTGCCGGGTTTACAGCACCGAGTATTGAAGGCCAGATTGCTGTTGCAAAAAGAGCGATTTCCGATTCGGGTGTAGATGCCCGCGATATCCATTTTGTTGAAGCACACGGAACAGCAACTCCGTTGGGTGATCCGATTGAGTTTACGTCACTCACCCAGGCATTTAATGAATTTACGGATGAAAAGCAGTTTTGTCTGTTAGGTTCGGTTAAAACGAATATTGGGCATACCGATATTGCATCAGGAATGGCAAGCCTGATTAAAACATCGATGGCATTGAAGGAACATCGTTTACCTGCATCACTGAATTTTTCATCACCGAATCCAAATATCGATTTCGAAAATAGCCCGTTTCGGATGAATACAGAATGCACTGAACTTAATGGGCAGGGCAAACCCTTGCATGGCCTGGTGAATTCATTTGGAGTTGGAGGAACGAATGTTTGTATTATTGTGGAAGAGCCTCCTGCAATTGAACCCAGTGAAGAGACTGAAGGTCCCTGGTTTTTCCCACTATCAGCTAAATCTTCTGATGCTTTAGAAGAAACACGCAAACACCTTCTGGATTACCTGGAACATTCTGAAGATGTAAACCTGGCCGATGTTGCTTATACACTACAGGTTGGCCGTGAACAATTTAACTTTAATAGTTGTGTTATTGCCAGTGATCGGGACGAGTTGTTAAAAAAACTCTCGGTTCGCCAGATTGTCAAACCAAGTGCAAATCAGCCGACACTGGTCTTCATGTTTCCCGGGCAGGGGAATCAATATATTAATATGGGTAAACCGTTGTATGAATCATATCCGGTCTTTCAACAATATGTTGATCAATGCTGTGAGATCCTGAAGCCTGTTTTAGGGCGAGATCTTAGAGAAATTATCTTTCAGGGTGAAGAGAGTTCTGAACTCGACCGGATTAATGAAACTCAGTTTACGCAGCCTGCTTTATTTGTCGTGGAATATGCTCTGGCAAAACTATGGTTGGATTGGGGAATCGAGCCGTCGGTCATGATTGGCCATAGTGTGGGTGAATATGTAGCTGCATGTATATCTGGGGTGTTCTCTTTAGAAGATGCTCTGAAAGCTGTCGCTTTACGGGGGAAACTGGTCCAGGAACTTCCCGAGGGAGATATGTTGGCTGTTTTGCTGACTGAAGAAGAAATCCAAGATTATCTACGTGACAGTAAAGTTGAAATTGCAGCAGTGAATTATCCAGAACTGTGTGTGGTTGCAGGTGAACAATCAGAAGTTGAAGCATTGCAGGATAAACTGGAAGATGAAGGTATATTCTGTAAGCATCTTGATACGTCTCATGCTTTTCATTCCTATATGATGGAGCCAGCTTTAGTTGCTTATCGTAATGTGGTCGATTCAATTGAATTAAGTGAGCCAGAAATTCCATTTGTTTCGACGCTGACAGGGGACTGGATTACTGATGAGCAGGCAATGGATAAAGAGTATTGGGTGCAACATGTCCGTAAACCTGTGCTGTTTAGCCATGCCGTTAAGACATTGCTGGAAGAGGAAGATGACGCTGTCTTTTTAGAAGTTGGGCCAGGTCGTTCATTAGAATCGGCGGTGAAGCAGCATGTTCAGGGAACTCAACAAAGCAAAATTCAATCATCTGTCCCGATTGCGAAAGAACAGGAAAATGGGGTTGAACACATTCTGAATGCATTTGCTCAACTTTGGGTTAATGGCGTTTCTGTTCCCTGGGAACGGGCATACAAAGAACAGCGCCGTTTACGCTTATCATTACCTGGTTATCCGTTTCAGCGTAAAGAGTTTAAATTATCTGAACCGAAAGCTTCAAAAACAGCTTCAGCAAATGACGATCTCCATCTGAAGGCTCTGCGCCGTAAAAAACCGGATATCGGTGATTGGTTTTACCTTCCCAGCTGGAAAAAAACAACAAAAACACAATATCTCAAGACGACACATACGACGAATGCGAGTTGCTGGATGTTGTTCGCAGATGATCATCAGGAAATTGATCAATCGCTCAAAACCAAGCTGATTAATCGGGGTGAGCCGGTTATCTGGGTCAATCGGGGCGATGAGTATCAGGCTGATTTCGATAATTTTACCTTCACGATTAATCCTGATAAACGTGAGCATTATGTTTCATTATTTGAAGCGATTAAAGGGTACGAGCTAACGATTAGTCATCTTGTCCATCTCTGGAATCTGACTCAGGTGGCAGGCGATGAGTCAGGTCTCAATGTTCATGAGTACAAGGCATTACAACAGGCGCCTTTCTATCAGCCTCTTTACTTGGAACAGGCATTGGTTAATGCCAATTTAATGGATGATCTACACGTTGTATTTGCCTGTAATAATACATTTAGTGTCGCCGGTGAGCGTGTTTATTGCCCTGAGAAGGCATTGCTTATCGGTCCATCTAAAGTGTTTTATCAGGAATATCCAGAAACCCAGGTGCATCTTGTTGATGTGGATTTACTGGTCGATGAGTCGCCAGAAGAAATTGCGGATCATTTGATTGGAGAAGCAATGATTGCCACACATGGTAATACCATTGTTTATCGGCAGGGTCAGCGTTGGGAAGAAGATTATCAAGATGTTTATCTGCCAGCGATGAAAGAGATTCAACCTGAAGCAATTAAGAATGATGGCATTTACCTGGTCACAGGGGGACTAGGTGGTCTGGGTGTTGTTATTACGGACTACTTGTCACAAATATCAGATGCAACACTGATTTTGACTTATCGTTCACCGCTTCCTGAAAGAGAACAGTGGCAGTCATGGTTGTGTACTCATTCGGTAGATGATCCGATTAGTGAAAAAATAGCTTGTATTTTGCGACTTGAATCCCGGGGTAACTCTGTTCATCTGGCTCAGTTAGATGCCTGTGATATTGATGGTATGACCCAACTGTTAACCTCTTATGATCATATTGATGGCGTGTTCCATGCAGCAGGCATTGCAGGTGGTGGCATTATTCCATTGAAACAGGATGAAGAGTGTGCAGCCGTTGTGGATCCTAAGGTGGGTGGGCTTTTGCTGATAGATGAACTACTGGCAGAGAAACAACCTGATTTTATGATGCTCTTTTCGTCTATTGCTGTTGTTGAAGGTGATGAAGCGCGTATTGATTATTGTGCGGGGAATGCATTTATGGATGCATTTGCTCATTATCGAAATCAACGCCGTAAAGGCCGGACTATCTCTCTGAACTTTGGGGCCTGGGGTGATGTCGGGATGGCTGCCCGATGGCTTAAAGAATTAGATGAAAATAAAGTCGGTGATGTGTTTGTTGAGCAATCGTCAGATTTTCTGACGCTGGTGAATCGTCAGGGGAGTGAGGAAGAATACCGTGTCAATTTAAATGCTATCGATGATTGGGTTATTGATGATCACCGTTTATCTGGCATGCCTTCATTCGTTGGGGCGACGATGCACGGCATCCTTTATGAACTGATCCATGATTTTAAATCAGATGAACCATTACATGTGAAGAACTTTATGTTGACTTCGCCCATTATTTATCAAAATGGTTGGGCCAGAAATCTCACATTGTTTGTTAAGCGTGATGGAAGTAGTTATAAATTTAGGTTATGTAGCCGGGGTGTCCTGGAACTGGATTGGCAAGAACATGTACAAGGGGTTCTTGGTCATGGCCAGGTCAAAGAGTTCGATTCTTCTTCTCTTGCCGAAATTCAGTCACGCTGTAGCCGTAGTGAGTCTATCCGGACTATTGATTGTATCCGGACAAGTGATGACATTGACGAGTCTGATTTTTTGTCGGTGAGTCAGCGCTGGAATACCAATGTTGCTGAATGGGTTGGTGATGGCGAATGGCTGATGGAAAAACAGCTGCAGGACCGCTATCTTAGCGATTTAGAGCGATATAAATTCCATCCGGCCATGATTGATTCAGTCACGGTTAATTGTGTTAGCCAGTTGACGCATGATGATTTCTTACCATTTACTTATGGTCAGGTTTGTTTCTACTCACCAATTGAGGCACATAATTTTGCATATGTGAAACTTCGGCATCCATTCAATTCTGATGATGGCACAATCAGTGTTGATATCGTGTTTTATTCTGCATCGGGCGATGTTGCAATGACCATCGAAAATTATACGTTGATTAAATCAGTGCAACGTAGTGACGACGCTGAGTCTTCAGAACAGACTGAGTCTCATCCGTTGCTGGGTGACGTAGCGATCAATCTTGCTGATCGGGATATTATGTATGCTGAGGGTATGAATGCAATTCATCGTGTTCTTGGCCATCTTGATTTTGATCAGTTGGTGGTGGTTACAAATGATTTGCATCAGCGATTAATTGATAATGTTCCCCAGCAAGAAGTACTTGAAGTTGAGGATAACGATACAGAAGAAGTTACATCTGATGGCTATTCTCGGCCTGAGCTTTCTGTCGAGTATGTTGAGCCGTCCAATGAGATTGAACGTGAAATCATTAAAATCTGGCAATCAGTACTAGGGATCAATGGTATTGGAATTAAGGATAGCTTTACTGAATTAGGCGGTAATTCTTTACTTGCTGTTCAGATGATTTCAGCTGTATCTGATTTATTTGAGACCGATATTCGAGTCGATCGTTTCTATCAAGATCAAACAGTAGCAAGTCTTGGTGATCTAGTTGTGAGTTCTTTGGAATCACTATTAGAAGAAGAGTAGATCTATTTGAAGTGGCAGCTTGTCTGCCACTTTTATTTGAATCATTGATAGTGGAGTCTCGTAATATATGGCATCTCAAAATCAAAGTGGGCTTAAATCCTTAAGTATTGCTGAATTAAAAAAGTTAACTCAAAAAAAACGTCGTAGTCAAAATACGCAGCGGAAAAATATTATTAACCCACACCCGGATGTTTCAAGAAGGTATTTCCCTTTGACGTCATTTCAACAGGGGATTTGGGTTATGGATCGCTTACTCGATCATTCGGCATATAACAATCCTTATGCTGTTAAAACATGGTTGGATTTTGAGTTGGATCCTCAGTTGTTGGCAAAGACTGTAGATGCTATCAGCCGACGACATAGCATATTCAGGACATGCTTTGTTGAGCACAATGGGGCAGTGATGCAATATGTTGGGGATGGTCCCGGATTCCAATTCAAGTTTGATGATCTTCGCAAAATGCCAGAGCAAGATTTATGGCCATTGATTGAGTCCTGGGCTAAAGCTGAGGGGAAAAGAGACTTTCAATTAGATAAAGGTCCGTTAGCTTATTGGCATATTATCCGAGCATCAAAGACGGAATATGTTTTCTTAATGACTTTTCACCATATTATTTCAGATGGCTGGATGGTGAATTTATGTATTAAGGAATTTACGGATATTTATGCACAACTGGCAATGGGGATTGTTCCCAGTCAAAAGCCGGAATTGCAATATTCTGATTATGCATTAGCTGAGCAGCAATGGTTGGCTAGTGACTATTTTGATCAAGGTTATGAGTTTTGGAAAGAAAATCTGGCTGATATAGACGGTGTTTTAAATTTAGTTACAGATTATCCTCGGCCGGCGACAATGAGTTCTCAAGGTGGGCTGGCTAGCATTCATATAGAACCGGAATTATGGGACCAAATACAGTCTTTTTCCCGTAGTCACCAAATGACTGGTTTTCATCTTTTTATTGCGGCTTATCAGTTGCTCCTACATTTTTATAGTGGCCAGAAGGAAATTATTATTGGAGCTCCTTTTGCTAACCGTAATTTACCTGAAACGCAGCAGATTATGGGGCTGATGATGAATACGTTGCCACTTTGCTTTCAGGTCGATTCCAGTGCATCTATCGAAACATTGTTTAAACAGGTAAGTCAGCAAAGTGATGCTGTTATGGCCCATCAGAATGTGCCATTTAACCGTATTTTAGAATTATTGACCATTGATCGGAATTTACAGATTAATCCGGTTTTTCAGGCTATTTTGACATATCAGGTATTTAATAATTTTATTGATCCTTCCCGAGTTCGTTATGCGCCATTCAAGGTGGATTATGGTGTTTCAAAGCTCGATTTAAATCTGTGGGTTGAGGAAGAGAAAGAAGGGCTATTACTTACATTTTATTATGATAGTGCGTTATTTAAGCCGCAACGAATTGAAAGAATGCTCAGTGATTTAGTGTATATTCTTCAATGGTTAATTGAGCATCCTAAGTCCCATATTCGTGAATTGTCTTTGCTAAGAAGTGAATCGCAATCAGATGATATGGCGCAGATAAAATTACCTGAAGCGCATCCTTTCAGAAGCATCCTTAAGCGATTCTCAGAACAGGTGGCTGAATCTGGGGATATGGATGCTGTGTCATGTGCCGGGCAAACATTGACCTATCAGCAGTTGGATCAACACTCAGACAGGCTTGCAGCCTGGTTTCTTGAACATAATGTCAAACCAGGGCAAGTCATTGCATTAGCCTTATCAAAGAACCAGAATATGGTTGTTGCAATTTTGGCAACGTTTAAAGTTGGATGCTGTTATCTGCCCATTGATAAGAAGCTGAGTTTATCTCGAATCGAGTCTATGTTAGAGCGCTCTGAAACGTGTTTGTGGGTCGGTGATTATACGGATAAGCCAGAGACGAATATAGCTTATTTATCACTGGATGAGTGTCCTTCGTCGTTGAATTCTTCTTTGGATTTTGTGCCTGAAATATCTGGTGATGAATCTGCGTACATTATTTTTACTTCGGGGAGTAGCGGACAACCTAAAGGTGTTGTGGTGAGTCATCGGGCGTTATCAGGTTACTGTGAGACTATCTCACCGGTTTTACAGCCTGAAAAAGGGGCTCATTATGGCATGTTTTCGTCTTTTTCCACTGATTTAGCTCATACTATGGTGTTTTCTGCATTGACTTCAGGTGGGTGCCTGGACGTCATTGATCAGACACTTCTGGATAATCCTGTTGCGCTTCAAAATTATTTGGCCGAGCATCCGATGGATTATGCCAAGTTTACCCCTTCTCATTTAGCTGCACTGATGCAAGTCCCTGAACCTCATCATATATTGCCTAAACAGTTGTTGGTCTTAGGTGGGGAAGCATTGCCTTATTCATTGATTGATTCGATACGTTGTTCGGGGGCAACTTGTCGAGTGATTAATCACTATGGGCCAACAGAAGCAACGGTGGGGGTTGCTTATTATCCTGTGCCGGAACAACTACCACGACAGGAGCAAATCATTCCGATAGGTCAAGCATTTGATGACAGTCGGCTACTAATATTGGATAGTCAGCATCGTTTATTACCTGATGGGCTTCCTGGTGAAATTTATATAGCAAGTCATCATTTAGCCGATGGTTACATCGGTCAGCCTGAATTAACGCAGAAATCATTTGTATTCCTGCCAGAATGGCCTCAAATGAGGATGTACAAGACAGGCGATAGAGGATATCGGCTGGATAATGGCAATATTGTTTTTCTGGGAAGAATGGACCGGCAGGTCAAAATCCGTGGTTTCAGGGTTGAACTGGCAGAGATAGAACAACAACTCATGGGGTTAGGTGTAAAAGCTGCTGCAGTGAGTTTTTCTAACCATCAGGGTTTTGATGAGTTGATTGCTTATGTCAGTGGTGTTGAATCTTCTGAACAGTCTCTGGTTAAAGAAAAAGCCTTTAAGCAATTACCGAGCTATATGTGTCCGGATTACTGGTACTGGCTTGATATGATGCCGTTAACGGCAAGTGGAAAAATTGATCGGCAGACGTTGGCTTCTTTACCTATTGAACGAGAAGCGGTGGCTCATCGTCCGGTTAATCAGATGGAGGAATCTTTGCATTCTATCTATTCTGATTTACTCAATTTGGAAGAAGTCGATACGCATTTAAGTTTCTTTGAATTAGGTGGTCAGTCACTGATTGCGTTGAAGTTGGTGATTCAGATAAATAGCCAATTTGGTTCAAGTTTGGAATTGGGTGATTTACTGAAGCATAGTAGCATTACGCAACTTGCTGAATATTTATCAACGCAGCCGGAATCTTCTCGTTGCGCATTGGTTTGTTTGCAAGAAGGCGATCTTGCGACTCATCCTACTCTGTTGTTTGTCCATCCGGCTGGTGGTTATACCTTGTGCTATCAGTTGTTGGCGGAATCTCTTGGGAATGATTTTCCTGTTTATGGTCTTCAGGTTGCTGATTTTACAAAAACCCACGATTACGATTTCTCAATTGAATCTCTTGCTGCCTTCTATTTGACACAAATCGATTCATTGCTGGATGGACGAGAAATTATTCTCGGAGGATGGTCTCTTGGAGCAACGATTGCTTTTGAAATGGCGCAGCAGTTACGCCAACAAAGCCACCTGGGGTGTCGGGTTTTAATTCTTGATCAACCGGCTCCTAAAGTTCAGATTGACCACGCGCAAAGTATGACAGAATCGGAACGTTTGGCTTATTTTGCTAAGAAAGTCGGATTGTTTATCGGTAAATCACTGGATATTGATGCTAATGCATTGCAGGCGAAGAATAAACAACAGCGCGCCGAGTTATTCTTTAATGAATTTAAGCAGGCCTCTTTGATACCGGATAATCTGCCACTTGAGTATTTTAGTCAGTTCTTAGAGATCCTTCAGGCTCATATTCAGGCAAGCGATCATTATAAAGGGCAACCATATGATGGTGAATTGATTGTCGTTGAGGCTAAAGAGATTTTGGAAGGTCGCATTCGGCTACCTGAGCCAGGGCTTGGTTGGACTGATTATACACAGCAGAGCAGATTAATATCGACAGACGGAAATCACTTATCGATATTAAACCCCCCTTATGTTACTCGTCTTGCGGAGCAATTAAAGGGGTTGCTATGACTCAGATGGTGATCTCATCGCCTGCTGTGCAATCTGTTACACGAGCGCAGTGGCTCGCCATATTCGGTGGATTGCTTGGTGGTTTTATGGCAATTCTGGATATTCAGGTAACGAATGCTTCTATGAAAGTGATTCAAGGGGCGTTATCGGCTACATTGAACGATAGCTCATGGCTGATGACGTCTTATTTCACTGCAGAAATCGTTGCGATTCCATTATGTGGATGGTTAACAAAAGCTTTTGGCACCGGTCGCTACGCATTATGGTGTATCGGCCTTTTTATGATTGCTTCACTGCTATGTTCGATGTCGTGGAGTTTAGATTCTATGATTATTTTCCGTTCGCTACAGGGATTTAGCGGCGGAGCGTTAATTCCGATTTCATTTCGCTTAATTATCGAATTACTTCCTCCAAAAAAGCGACCAATTGGTATGGCTATGTTTAGTGTTGTAGCCACATTCGCACCAGCAATCGGACCTGCATTGGGTGGTTTTTTAACGGCTAATTTTTCCTGGCATGCTATTTTTTATATTAATCTTATTCCAGGTATGATTGCCTTATTTCTTATATCTCAAGGGATCCCAAAGGAGTCTGCACGTTGGAGTATTATTCGTAATGGTGATTTTTTAGGTGTTGTTTTTGTTACTTTATTTCTTGGGACCTTAGAAGTTATATTAGAAAGAGGGGGAGATGATGGCTGGTTGAAATCAAACTTAATCTGTTGGCTGAGTGTCATTTCAATAATATCCTTTATCATGTTTCTCTATGACCAAGTAAAGTATCCTTATCCACTCATTAATTTGAATTTATTTCGTGATTATCTTTTTTCATATTCATTGTTGATGTTTTCAATGTTGGGGACTGCTATTTATGGAACATTATTTTTAGTTCCTTACTATTTAACAATGGTACATAATTATAATGCATCTCAAATAGGTGAAGTTATAATTTGGATGGGATTTCCTCAGCTTTTTATTTTGCCGTTTATTCCAAAATTAATTAATCATATTAATCTAAAGTATATGATATTTATAGGTTTTTTAGGGCTGTCAATCAGTGCTTTTATGGATTCGCACATGAGTATTCATTTTGCTGGTGAACAAATGAAGTGGTCATTAATTGTCAGAGCATTAGGTCAGCCTTTCATTATGGTACCATTATCTATGATATCTACATTAAATATCAAAAAAGAGGATAATGCATCATCAGCTATTATTATCAATGTTTTTCGTAGTCTGGGGGGCTCATTTGGGACAGCTATTCTGATTACATTTTTTATTACTTTTATACATCTACATGTTGCAAATATTAAAGATGCAATGCATCCTGGAACTGAATTGTTCAATCATTATATTCATCAGGTTCATTCACTTTTACAGTCGGATTATTATTCACCAGGATCGGCATCATTAACGGATACATCGTTATCAATCTTATATGTACGAATTAAGCAACAAGCTGAAATTATGGCTTTCAATGATTTATTTACTATTATGGGATGCATGATGTTTGGCGCTGCTATCCTCATTTTATTTTCCGATCGTAATTTCAAATTCTATAAATCACAAGCTAAAGGTGAACAAGATGAATAGTCGAGAGCCTTATTTTCTGAATTATTTACGCAGCCCGATAGCATTAGAGACAATTATATTTCCTATCATACTTAATACCCTGATATTCTGGGTTTGGGGGGCAGGATCTGCACTTTTAGTAACTATTATATATGGTGGGCTAATAGAATTACGTCGTAAAGAGGGGCGTTCAGTAAGTATTATCCTTTTACTCCTTTGTTCGGGAGCATTTCATTATTTATATTTGAAAGGTTTCAGGCCATTTGGAATTCATAGCGAAGCTGTTATTTTGTCATTAAGCAGTGCGCTTTCGGTTGTGATTATCTTTGGTATTTATTCGTTAATTAATCGTCCAATTCTACAAGTTTTTGCAGAGCAGGCCGCTCCTCATCTGAGAACTCTGGATGTTAGCACAAAACCTTTATACCGGCGGGTCTGGCATGAGATATCAATAGTTTGGATAGTTATTAACATATTGAAGTTATTTGTTATTTATGGTGCCTACTGTTGCCATTTTTCTCATCTTAAAACACTGATTTTTGTTTGTGGCTGGCCGTTAACCGTCTTTTTAATTGCGCTGAGTTTTCAGTGGCCTAAATGGCGTTGGCGAAGAGGCAAGCAGAGCCAGTTATTTTTTGATTGAGAATTCATTTTAATAAAGATAGTAACCACTAGGGGATAATTATGACGCAATTAATAAATCGTTCCATTGTTTTAAAAAGCCATCCAGAGGGGCCGTTAAGAACCGATAATTTTGAATTAATCGAGTCTGAAGTTCCGGCCCTAATGGATGGGCAGTTTTTAGTTGAAAATCAATGGTTATCGATGGATCCATATGTTCGTCCGCGGCTGAATCCAAAAACGCCAATGGTGAATCCCATTCCTTTAGGAGCTGTAATACAAGGTGATTGTGTTGGCATTGTGAAAGAGTCAAAGAATCCAGATTTTCAGCAGGGTGATTGGGTTTCAGGATTGTCTGGGTGGCAGCAATACGATGTATGTGATCAAAATTCGATGATGGGGAAAATTCCTGAGACTTCATTGTCTAAAAGTATCTTTCTAGGGGCTGTTGGTTCACCTGGCCAGGCTGCCTGGTTAGGTCTTTCAAAGATTGGGAAGCCCAAAGCAGGAGAGACTGTTGTCGTCTCCGCTGCCGGGGGGGCCGTTGGGTCTGTGGCTGGACAGATTGCCAAAATGAAAGGGTGCTATGTCGTGGGGATCGCAGGTGGTGAAGAAAAATGCCAGTATGTGGTTGACGAATTTGGATTTGATTGCTGTGTCGATTACAAATCTGAAGATTTTAAGAAACAGTTAAGAAAGGCTTGCCCTAAAGGCGTTGATGTCTACTTTGAGAATGTTGGGGGTAAAATTTCAATGTTGGTTGCTCAGTTGCTTAATGATGGGGCTAGAGTTCCGGTATGCGGAACTGTCTCTCAGTACGATAAGGGGAAAAGTGTTGATAGCCAGAAAGTGGAGAAGTTTTTTGCTTCTTTACCTAATTCTCCTGTTGCTCAATTTTTTATTGTAACTCAATGGGTGAATGAGATGGCTAAAGTAAATGCAAGCCTCATTGAAGCTATTGAAGAGGGGCATATCAAAATTAAAGAAACGATTCATCAGGGATTGGAAAATACCCCTCAGGCATTCATTGATATGCTAAATGGGCGCCATATTGGTAAGCAACTTGTTCGACTCTGAGTTCTTTGCTGTAGAGCGGGTACGAATCTCGCTTTACAGTGATTTAAGACTTGTATTGCAATTCAAACAATATGCTATGGAAATAATATGAAGCGACCTACTAAGAGGCATATAGTTGGTGTTATATCGTTGGTACTGATCGCTGGTTTTAGTTATTGGTATTTTTACGCCCGCTATTTTGAATCGACTGATAATGCCTATATTCACTGTAATATTACAAACTTGAGTTCTCGGCTAACAGGTGTAGTTGTCGCAAATTATATTAAAGATAATCATCAGGTTAAAGAAGGACAGTTATTGGTTCAGCTGGATAGCCGTTCCGAAAAAGTTGCTTTGGATAAAGCTCAGGCATCATTAGCGCAACGAGTTGCTGAACTTGGAAATATGAAAGCAAGCTATCAAATGCAGCTAAGTACAATTCATGAAACCCAAGAGGCATTAAATTCGGCTAAGGTTAGAATGCATTATGCGGGTACTCATTATCAGCGTTATTTTAAGTTACAAAAGCATCTATATGTTTCACAAGGGGATGTTGATACCGCTCATAGTAATTTATTAGTGAATCAGGCCAATGTGGCACAGGCCAGGGCCAATTTACAAACGCAGCAAGATAAATTAAATGTTATCCATAGTGAGATTCAACAGGCAAAAGCTGATGTTAAGCAGGCAAAAGCGAATGTTGAACAAGCTAAATTGAATTTTAGTTATACACGAATACGTTCTCCAATTAATGGTGTGATTGGAAATCGAAGTCTTGATGTAGGAAAACGAATCAGTGCTGGAGAGACCATAGCCAGTATTGTGTCTGAGTCTTCGGCCTGGATTCAGGCAAATTTTAAAGAGACTCAGCAAGATCGTATGCGAGTTGGTCAACCCGTTCGCATTTTGATTGATGCCTATCCGGGGAAAGTGCTGCATGGTCGTATAGATAGTTTTTCACCGGCGACAGGTTCAACGTTTGCGTTACTCCCCCCTGATAATGCATCAGGTAATTTTACGAAAATCGTTCAGCGAGTACCTGTTAAAATAGTTTTCGATCATCCAGAGCATTTCTTTAGCGGGCTATCTGCATATGTAACAGTTGATACACGGAAAAAATCATAAAAAGATAATCGAAGTTTTCAATAGGTGTTTTATCGTTGGAAACTTCGATTCAGAGTGATTAGCTTAGGTACCGTCTTTTTAGATGATTATGGAAAAATTCCGGATTTAATATTTCCCCTGTTGCATCACTGACGAGTTTATCGGTTGTGTGTAAGCATCCTTGTTCCCAGATATTGGTTTTAAGCCAATCGAAAAGGGGATTAAAATGACCTTGTTGTTGAGCATTTACAATTTCAGATGACTGTTGAGTCATTGCTGCGAAAAACTGTGCGGCGTACATTGCCCCAAGCGTGTAACAAGGAAAATATCCGAAGCTACCGTCTGTCCAGTGGATGTCCTGCATACAGCCATCTCGATAATTTCCTTTTGTGGATAATCCAAGATATTTCTGCATCAGTTGATCCCATAACTCTGGGATATCATCCACCTCTATTTTTCCACAAATCAGATCTTTTTCAATCTGGTATCGTAATAGAATGTGAGCTGGATAGGTGACTTCATCAGCATCGATTCTGATGAATCCAGGTTTGACGTAAAGACTATGTTTTTGTAATTGTTCAGCGGTTAGATTTGGATTGAGATATTCATGGATCCAAGGAAGGATTTGTTTTATAAAAGCCGGGCCTTTTGCTAACTGCATCTCAAAAAATAAGCTCTGGCTTTCATGAATAGCCATTGATCTTGCGTCTCCAATGGGAAGTCCCCGCCATTGTTTCGGAAGATTTTGCTCATAACGGGCATGACCTGTTTCATGGATGATTCCCATTAAACTTCGGAAAAATGATTCTTGTTTATAATTGGTTGTAATCCGAACATCATCGGGTACGCCACCGCAAAAGGCATGAACACTAATATCCAAACGACCGTGTTCAAAATCAAATCCTAGTAGTTTCATGATGTTAAGCCCAACTTGTTTTTGAGCTTCATTACTATAATGACCAGATTGAAGCGGTTTCCAGTTTCGTTGGTGCTCCTGTACT
The DNA here is from genome assembly GCA_911810475.1 of Candidatus Celerinatantimonas neptuna. Classification (NCBI taxonomy): domain Bacteria; kingdom Pseudomonadati; phylum Pseudomonadota; class Gammaproteobacteria; family Celerinatantimonadaceae; genus Celerinatantimonas; species Candidatus Celerinatantimonas neptuna. The sequence continues at coordinate 3,911,334 of OU461276.1, read as the reverse complement.
TCTTGAATTAGATCAGGAAGCCATTGTTCTAATGAGCCGAAAATTTGATCAAGTCGATGCTGAGTCATATCCGGTTCATACTGATCGAGCAGTGTATCGTATGCCAGCATTCCAGTCGCCGCTGAGCGGATCTTAGATTCTTCTCTTGATAGTAATACGACTTCTTTTAAGTTTTTGGCAAAACCGTTCCAGTCATTCATTTGTCGCTGAGTCCGCCAGGCATGTTCACAGCGGCTTCCAGTCATACTTTTGGATTTAATCAGATCGGCTGGAAGCATGGTAGCTTGTTGCCAGCAACGTCTCATTTCTCGTAGAGACTGGTGTTGGTAAGGGGCAAGCGATTCATCTTCTGCCAGATCAAACCATTCTGCTAATTCAGGCTGGCTATATCGCTGATGGATTGTAACTGCCAGTTCACTTAAAGCAGCTGTTCTGGCTTCATTACCGCCACTTGGCATCATTGTAGCGTGATCCCAGTTAGTGATTGCACGAAGGTGCTGTAAATGAGATATACGTTGGAAATGCTCAGTTAATTTTTGGTAGTAAGTTTCAGCCATTTCCTTTTCCTTATTTTAATCATTCGATAAGTTAACTGAGTCGTCTGGCGTGACGTTCTCGGGTTTCTATTTTGCGTTCTGGATTTTTTCGTAAGAGAACATATAAGGCTCCATATCCTCCATGAGCTGGTAGAGCCGTGTGAATGGCTAATACATCGTTTAGTTGGGGCAGCCAGTGGCTAACATAACTTTTCATTCGCGCCGGTGGATTTGAGCGTACGCCTTTGCCATGAATAATCAAGACGCATCGGCAGTCTCTTTGTTGACTCTGGCGGATGAATCTTAGAATTTGCTGTTTGGCCTCTTCGGTTCGCATTTTGTGTAAATCTAATCTGGCCTGAATGGGATATTTTCCCAGTCGTAGCTTTTTAAAGACACCTTCTTGAATCCCTGATTTTTTGTAGGAAACAAGGTCATCGGGAGACAGGGATTTCGGTTCGCTTTGAGATAATGGGGCTGTTTCGTCTTCTAATTCTCGACTGGCGGCCTCTCTTCTGGCTAGTTGAGCTTCGGTTGGCTTCAAATAAGGTGAAATCTGTTCAATGTGATCTTGTTTTAACGGTGTAACCCCATTTAAATGTTGGCGAAATAGCTCAAATTCATCTTTCATTGTAACCTCCTATAGACTACTTGACTGGATTACAATCTTGGTCAATATCGATCTGTAGAATACATATAAATAACGTTCTATGCTTTAGAGTATCTCCTTGATGTTATTCGCTATTGAGGCTGCGAAGGCATCATTTTCTGACTTGGCTGTAAATCGGAAATTGCATATTTTAGAAAGATTGATTTGCGTAAATAAATAGCTGGAAACAACCATTCAAAAAACAACAAAGACTTTTAAATATTATCGCTTGATAGCAGGCCTTGCCAAATATTAAATTTTAGAATGTGTTTGTTGTTTTTGATGCTTCATGTGAGTTTATAGGTTCTAACTTTGAGCTTCAGGTATCCTTTTGACGGTATAACCACTTTTGCGCAACATATGAATTAATCCGTATGGGCCTGAAAGATGTAATGCTCCGACTACAACAAACTGAGGATGTTGGGATGTGTTTTTAGATAAAATTCTTAACCACCGACGATTTCGTTTTTCAAGTAATCTATATTCAAAGTGTTTTTGTGCTGCATTGTTTGTTGATTTTGCAAGGTTCAATAACGATGCGAGTCGTTTTTGATTTCCTTTTCGCCATGCATCAACTGTGAGATTTAATGTTTTCTCTACAGCATCATCGGTAGATAAGGCCTGGCTGAGTAATTCGCGTTGATCATTTTTCAAGCTGGCTAATGCTTTAAACTGTTGTGTTGCTGATTCAAGTGAGGAAACCGGTTTGTCTGTATGTGTTGCTCTTCTTAAAAAGAATTGGTCCACACCCAACTTGCCATCATATCCCATTTTTTGGTAAATCTTTTGTGTCACCATGATGCTGATGTACCAAGGGTAAAAGTGCTGAAGTTTGTTATAGTCAAGCCCAAGAGGTTTGCTGTTATGCTTTAGTTGCATTAATAATTTGGGGGATAATTCATCCTGAAGCTGTTTGCCTTTGGGTAATGTAATATATTGATTGATTTTTTTTATTGATTTTTCAGATAGATGACGGGTATCAACTTCGACCCATAACCGGCTACTTTGATTGAAAGCTTTGATAACCGGTTTAGGTAACGGATAAAGGCTGGGGCTGCCTATATGAATCGAACCAAATAAATAAAGCTCTTGCGTTCCTCGCTTTGCTTGCCAGAGCGTTGGTTGAGCAAAGCTAGTGGCCGGGAGTAGAAGGGATAGAATCGTCAGCCAGTAACGGCTTTTCCATAAAAGATAGAGTGAGTTAGATTTCATTCAGGCTCCCCCTTTAATCAAGAGTCGGTCCAGCCAGCGAGTTGGTAATATTCTTCTGGCTTTTGCAAGCAGTTTTGTCGGGCGTGTTACATAGTAACGAATTTTAGGTTTTGGATTATTTAAAGCGTCTAAGAGGCATTGATAGACGGCATCAGGTTCAAGGGTATGTCGGTTTAAAGGGACCGAACTACCCAATCGTTTTAATGTTGCGTGATACTGTTTGCGATGACGGGATACTTGCCAGTCAATGGTCCGCAGGAAAACGTCTTTAGCATTCTGGCGAAAGTTACTGTTAATTGGGCCCGGCTCGATTAGAATGACCCGAATCGGGGTATTTGATAGTTCCAGTCGAAGTGTATCGGTGTATCCTTCTAAGGCAAATTTTGATGCACAATAGGCTCCCCGATAACGAAGTGCGGCCAAGCCTAATACCGAACTGTTTTGAATAATACGTCCGCTTTTTTGTTGGATCATCAGTGGAAGTATTAAGCGGGTCAGGTGATGCCAGCCAAAAAAGTTTGTTTCAAATTGTTCTCGTAGAGCATTGGTCGGGAGATCTTCAATTGCTCCGGTTTGTCCATATGCAGCATTGTTGAATAATATATCGATATGGTGGTTTAATCGTTGCATTGCCTCATCAAAGCCTGATTCGATAGAATCTGAATTAGCCAGATCAAGAGTGACTGCCGTAATTCCAATATCAGTGAGTCGTTTGGTATCTTTAGGAAGCCGGCAGCAAGCAACGACTTTGTATCCTTGCTTATTCAGCATTTTTGCACAATAAAAGCCGATTCCACTGGAACAGCCTGTAATGAGAATATGTGTATTTGAACGATCCATTGAAAGGTATTGCCGATTGTGCAGTTTGTATAACTATAACATGATCTGTTTAGGGTGTTCATCGTTCACTTATTTACAGGTATACATTGTGATTTTCGATTATTTCAAGTAATCCGATTCGATTAGATTTTTCAGATTGGGATGCTGGCGTTGCATGATTATAATGCCCGCCAATTTAGCGCTTAGAGTGATAAAAATATGCTCCAATATATCTTAAATGTCTGCGTGAAATTCTTTTTCATGTGTGCTCCGTTTTTTGTGTTGTCGACATATATTGCAATTACCCGACAGTGGGAAGATGGGGTGCGTCGAAAGCTTGCTATTAAAGTGACGATTTCATGCATTTGTATGTGTGTGATCGTTTATATTGGCGGCGATTTTATTTTTTCACTGTTCGGTATTAATATTCATTCTTTTAGAATCGGAACCGGCATAGTGTTATTGTTGACCGCTATTCGGCTTTCATCTGGGGCTGATAAAAATTCCGGCGTCAGTGGGGATGTAACACCGAGTGATGTCATCGTTGTTCCTTTGACAACGCCTGTCACTGTTGGGCCTGCTATTCTTGGGGCGATAGTGGTCATGGCTGCAGATGCTCATTCGACCGTGACTCGTCTGGCCGATTTAACGGGGATTACTCTCGCTATGTTATTGGTCGGTATCATACTTTTTATGAGCTCGACTGTTGAACGCCTTATCACAAGACAAGGTATATCGGTTATGACTAAAATCAGCGGATTAATTTTGTCGGCGATCGCTGCTCAAATGATCATGACTGGTGTTACAGCCTTTATTCATTAAATCTCCTGAGTTTAAGGACAAGTGAACCGTTCTGAAAAAGCGATTTTGATTCAATGTAGGGCAATGAATTTAACTATGCGGTTTTTTATCCCAGACTGAGGGGCATTAATCGGATGACTTTCTGCTATTAACTGACTATTTGCCAAGTGTGATATGTGTAAGTTGCATGCTGCTCCATCGTTTTCCTTTGCGTAGGATTTGCATTTTTACAAGTTGATAATCTAATTTGGGGGCCAGCCACATAATGGTTTCCCTGTCACCTTTGTTGATCCGTTTTAGCCGGATTGTTTTGTATTCACCCGCCGGTACTTTGATTATTTCGTGTCCGTCTATTTTGAATTGGTAGTCTTTTACCTTATTCCCTTCTACGTAATGATAGTGGAATGTTGTTTGACCATTTTTCACATCAGTTTGAAATTGCACCATAAATGCCGATGAGTCTAATGTGTTTCCCCATTTTCCTGCTGCAACATGTTTGTGTTTTCCATTTGTACTGATGAATAGGCCTCCATTGCGGTCAGGGCGGCCCACGATTTTAGTGGAACCAAATAATACTTTCTTCTTGCGTGAGAATCCTTCGCTGGTAATTTTATGGCCCTGATAACGAAACTGGCTTGTTTCTTTATAACTCATTCCCGCGCCACCTAAAACGGTTGCTGTACTACTGGCTTGATAGTTATTCGGTGATAAGAGTTTCAAAGTTCGTTGTCCATGGCCAACAGCTATACCTTTAAAGTAAGCTTTATACTTAGCCTGAAAAGGTTTGACGGGCTGCCATGCCTGTTGAGCTGCTTTTACAGTAAAGGTCGAGGCAACGGATAATGTACAAAAGAGTAGGGCGATACGCATAAGACTGTCCTTAGAGCGAATAACGTTTTCTAATCTCAGTAAGCGGTTATAGTTCACTAATCAACTAATCACTAATCACTAATCACTAATCACTAATCACTAATTACTAATTACTAATCTTCATTGTAATTATGATTTGCTCATTTTAAGTTTAACTTTCATTCCTAATTGGAGCTAATGAACGTAAATATACATACTAAAAGTATCTGTAAAATCTTTGCGTCATCGATCAGATCAGTTTGTTATAGAGTACAGTCTTAGCTGATCCGTTTTGGTTATTATCAAATCTAAAAGATGGTTTTGTATATCAAGCTTGTCTACATTAATCTGTTTTGAGCGCAACTTTTTTATGAAAGTCATTTAAGACTCAATCAATGTAGTATGCCAAAGCTATTTCTAAAACGAAATAGCTCCGCTTTTGCGGGGCTATTTTAACAAGAATCATCCTGGCTGATTATTTAGCAGTAGTTTTTTTTGCTTTGGTTGCCGGTTTTTTCTCTGCTGCTGGTGCAGCGGATGCTTTTTCTGCTTCCTCTTCAGCTTCTTCGCGTTCATATACTTCGACATAATGGTTGCCGTAGTATGAATCAATCAGAAGCTGTTTTAATTCGCTAATGAGCGGATAACGAGGGTTGGCACCGGTACATTGGTCATCAAATGCTTCTACTGACAGATGATCAACTTTTGCCATAAATTCAGCTTCTCCAATACCGGCTGCTTGAATTGAAGTCGGAATATCCAGCTCAACTTTCAAATCTTCAAGCCATTGGAGTAGAGCATCCAGTTTATCTTGGGTACGTCCTTCTCTGAACCCTAAATGGTCTGCAATTTCTGCATAGCGGGCCCGGGCTTTTGGTCGGTCATATTGAGAGTATGCCGCTTGTTTAGTCGGGCGGTTAGTTGCATTGTAACGAATTACATTCGTTAGTAATAATGCATTGGCTAACCCATGTGGCAGATGGAATTCTGCACCAAGTTTATGAGCCATTGAGTGACAAATACCAAGGAATGCTTGTGCAAATGCAATCCCTGCGATAGTTGCGCCATTATGAACTTTTTCCCGGGCAACTGGATCCTGAGCTCCATTTTTATAAGAGCTTGGCAGATATTGTTTAAGCAAACTTAGTGCCTGTAGAGCCTGACCATCAGAGTATTCATTTGCCAGAATAGAAACATAAGCTTCGATTGCATGAGTTATGGCGTCGTAACCACCAAAAGCGGTTAACGATTTAGGCATATTCATGACTAAGTTTGCATCAATAATGGCCATATTAGGCGTTAATTCATAATCGGCTAATGGGTATTTTTTACCGGTTTCATCATCAGTTACTACCGCAAATGGGGTGACTTCTGAACCAGTGCCTGAGGTTGTTGTAATGGCAACTAAATCGGCTTTTGCTCCCATTTTGGGGAATTTATAAATCCGTTTACGGATGTCCATGAAACGCAGTGCTAAATCTTGGAAGTGAACCTCCGGATGTTCATACATAACCCACATGACTTTGGCTGCATCCATTGGCGAACCACCACCAAGTGCGAGAATAACATCTGGTTTGAATTGGTTTAATAAATCAGCCCCTTTACGGACGATGCTGAGGGTCGGGTCAGCTTCAACTTCGTAGAAAACTTCAGTTTCCATTCCTTTATCTTTAAGGATTTCAATTAACTCATCTACGTAGCCATTATTGAAGAGGAAACGGTCTGTTACAATACAAGCCCGTTTTTTACCAGCAAGATCATCCATTGCTTCAGGTAAACATCCGCGACGGAAGTAGATAGATTTGGGAAGTTTATGCCATAACATGTTTTCAGCCCGTTTTGCTACCGTTTTTTTATTGATCAGGTGTTTTGGACCAACGTTTTCGGAAATGGAGTTACCACCCCAGGAACCACAACCTAAGGTTAAGGATGGAGCTAATGCAAAGTTATAGAGATCACCAATGCCACCCTGAGACGTCGGAGTGTTGATCAAAATTCGGGCGGTTTTCATTTTATTACCGAAATAATTGACTCGGTCTTTATTTAGATCCTGATCGGTATATAAAGCTGACGTATGGCCGATACCACCGATATTGACCATTTCTACGGCTTGTTCAACAGCATGTTCAAAATCTTTGGCTTTAAACATTCCGAGGGTTGGTGAAAGTTTTTCGTGGGCGAATTCATCGTTACTACTTACGTGATTTCCTTCACCAATAAGAACTTTGGTCCAGGCTGGGACAGTAATCCCTGCCATTTCAGCAATTTTTGTTGCCGGCTGACCTACAATTTTCGCGTTCAGAGAACCGTTGATGAGGATGACTTTACGAACTTTATCTGCTTCTTCTTTTGAAAGAATATAACCGCCATAGTTAGAAAAGCGTTCTTTGACGGCATCATAAACTTCTTCAACGACAACGATAGCTTGTTCCGATGCGCAGACTACGCCGTTATCGAATGTTTTTGACATAAGGATTGAAGATACAGCCCGTTTAATATCTGCTGTTTCATCAATAACAACTGGCGTATTTCCTGCGCCAACCCCAATGGCTGGTTTACCAGAAGAGTAGGCTGCTTTAACCATGCCCGGGCCTCCGGTTGCCAGAATTAAGTTAATGTCATCATGGCGCATTAGTGCATTTGATAGTTCAACTGAAGGTTCGTCGATCCAACCAATAATATCCTGAGGGGCACCTGCTGAGATGGCAGCATCTAAAACGAGTTTTGCGGCAGTATTAGTTGAATTTTTTGCACGTGGATGAGGAGAAAAAATAATCCCGTTACGAGTTTTTAAACTGATTAACGCTTTAAAAACGGCTGTGGATGTAGGGTTGGTTGTGGGGACAATTCCACAAATAATCCCTGTGGGCTCAGCAATAGTGATCGTTCCCATTTCTTCGTTTTCATCAAGGATCCCGCACGTTTTTTCATCTTTATATTTGTTATAAATATATTCAGAAGCGAAATGGTTTTTGATCACTTTATCTTCAATTATTCCCATACCAGATTCCTTCGCGGCCATTTGTGCGAGAGGAATACGGGCGTCAGCTGCTGCAAAAGCCGCCGCGCGGAATATTTTATCCACTTGTTCCTGACTGTAGGTTGCGAAAACCGTCTGGGCTTTTTTGACCCGGGCGACCAATGCATCAAGTTCCGTAATATTGGTAACAGTCATATATATCTCCTTAAATAGAAAGCTGTTTAGAAAGTTACCAGCTTGCTTTATATAATCGGTTTTTATTCATAAAACTTGCTAACCAGCCTTCGGTGACAGTATAGGTACCGAACTTTGCTGATAAATTGATCTAGATCAGTTGTTGCTTAGTTACAAATGAAAATTGCAACATATTCTATTTTTACTAAAAATAACCCTAATTTTAAGTTATTGGCTCGAATTTTATATTTTTATGTAAATAAAAGTCTTTATGACATATATTATGTAGATAAATTACAAAAATACCCGCAAAAAATAATTTTATCAATATTAGTGTTAAGTCTATTATTAATATTTCCTTCTAATCGATTAAGTAAAATTTTTTCTTAATCAAAATATTTAACATAAATAAGTAGTTAACCTGAATTTAGTTGATGAATATCAACGAGGTGGTTTGTTTACATAGGTTTCTATATAGGAAATTATAGATTGATAGCACGACCATTCGAATAATAGTTTGTTCAATAACAGATCGAGATGTACAATCCTTGGCTGATTATGTTCACAGCAGGATATTCTTCTGCATTAAGTAACATGTCTATCAAAAAGCAGCTCTATATCAAAGACTCTTGCGACAGGTAATTCGATTTGGATTACAACACATATGGAGATTTTAATGACTCTAAATAAAAAAATACTTGGCACGCTGGTCGTATCAGCTTTGCTAAGTGCAACCACAGCATACGCAGCAAATGTTCCGGCAGGAACTAAGCTTGCTAAAAAACAAGATATGGTGATTAACAATGGTTCTGAACCTGGTTCTTTAGATCCTCAATTGATTCAGGGAACAATCGGAACACATATTGCCCAACAGTTATTTGAAGGGCTGGTGAACCAGGATTCTAATGGTAAAACTGTTCCTGGTGTGGCTAAAAACTGGGTTAATAAAGATAACAAAGTTTTTATTTTCCATCTGCGTGATGATGCCAAATGGTCGAATGGTAAACCTGTAACAGCTCAGGACTTCGTCTTTGCATGGCGCCGTTTAGTCGATCCTAAAACTGCTTCTCCTTATTCATATTATTTGCAGCTGACCGGTATGAAGAATGTGGATGCGATTGTTGATGGTAAAATGAAGCCAGAAGCATTAGGTGTAAAAGCGCTTAACGCTCACACATTACAAGTCACACTTTCTCATGCTGTCCCTTATTTTGTAAAAATGTTGGCGAACTCTTCTGTTTTCCCGGTTTATCCGCCAGTTGTTAAAAAATGGGGTGATCAATGGACTCAGCCACAGCATATTGTTTCAAATGGTGCTTATAAACTTACCAAGTGGGTTGTAAACAGCCGTATTGTGATGGTACGCAACCCCGATTATTGGAATAACAAAAAAACTGTTATTAATAAGGTTACTTTCTTACCTGTGTCCAACCAGGTTGCAGCTATGAACCGGTTTATGGCCGGTGAGATTGATATGACTTATGAAGTGCCTAATGAACAGTTTAAGCATCTGAAAAAAGATTATCCTCAAGATCTGAAAGTAACTGGTTTCCTGTGTAACTATTATTATGATTTTAATAATAAGAAACCGCCGTTTAATGATGTTCGCATCCGTAAAGCGCTTTCTTATGCAATCAATCGTAACATCATTACCAAATATGTGACTGGTAAAGGTGAGAAACCACTTTATACCTTTACGCCTGGTTCAACAGCCGGGTTTACTGCACCGAAAGTTGCATATGGTGAAATGACACAGGCTCAGCGTCTGGCTAAAGCAAAACAGTTGATGGCTGAAGCCGGTTATGGGAAAGGTGGCAAACAGTTAAATGTTTCCATTCTCTATAACACAAGTGCTAACCATAAAAAAATCGCACTGGCTGTTGGCCAGATGTGGAAAAAATTGGGTGTGCATGTCACTTTGGAAAATCAGGAATGGAAAACTTTCCTGAATACTCGCCAAAATCATCAATTTACTGTAGCGCGTGATGCCTGGTGTGGTGACTATAACGAAGCATCGACATTTATGACGTTAATGATGACCGGCAATGTGCAAAACAATGCTGATTATAGTGATAAAGCCTATGATGCAATCATGAATAAAGCACTTAATACGGCTAATGATGAAAAACGTAATGCAATGTATGCTGATGCTGAGAAGATCTTAGCTAAAGATATGCCTGTTGCACCGGTTTATCAGTACGTGAATGCTCGCTTAGTTAAACCATTTGTAGGTGGCTATCCGATGCATAATGCGCTTGATTATTATTATGTGAAAAACTTCTATATCAAAGCGCATTAATCAATTTGCTATAACAATATACTAATATTGTAATCATGGGTGCTGTCTACCCCTCCCGACAGCGCCTTTCATGCACTTAAGATTATGGTAACGAATCTCGAACGAGACTAGTTTATGTTAAAGTTTATTTTTAAAAGGGCGTTGGAAGCAATTCCTACGTTGTTGGTGTTAATCACCGTATCATTTTTTATGATGCGTTTTGCACCTGGGAACCCGTTTTCAAGTGAGCGTGCACTACCGCCTGCTGTGGAAGCGAACCTGAATGCTAAATATGGTTTGGATAAACCATTGGTTGTGCAATATTTCAATTACATGAAAAACATGTTGCGCGGTGATTTAGGACCTTCATTCAAATATAAAGATAAAGATGTGACATCATTAATTGAATCATCTTTACCTGTTTCAGCGAAAATTGGGTTTTATGCCTTTATTTTTGCTGTCTTGATGGGGGTCAGTGTAGGAACAATCGCAGCATTGAAACAAAATACATGGCTAGATTATGCGCCAATGTCAACAGCGATGATTGGTGTGGTCATGCCATCGTTTGTTATTGCACCGGTGCTTATTTACATTTTTGCCTTGGGACTGAAAATTCTGCCAGCTGGAGGGTGGAATGGTGGTGATTTTCGGCACATGGTATTACCGGTTGTAGGGATGGCAATGTTATATGTTGCAACGTTTGCCCGTATAACCCGGGGTAGTATGATTGAAACACTGCATTCGAATTTTATTCGAACTGCGAAGGCAAAAGGGTTGCCTTATCTACGTGTTGTCTTAAAACATGCTTTGCGTCCTGCTTTGCTTCCGGTGATTTCGTATATGGGGCCAGCTTTTGTCGGCATTATTACAGGTTCAGTTGTCATTGAAACGATCTTTGGGCTTCCTGGAATTGGTCAGTTGTTTATCAATGGAGCATTAAACCGAGATTATTCGTTAGTTTTGGGGGTTACTGTTGTGATTGGGGCACTGACTATCTTTTTTAATGCGATTGTCGATATTTTATTAGCGATGGTCGATCCGAAGATCCGTATTTAGGAGCAGCCTGAATTATGTTGTTTTTCTCTAAAAAATCAGGTCAGGCTGTTGCAGATAATCTAGCTGAACAGCTCGAAGTGGAAGGCCGTAGTTTATGGCAGGATGCCTTTCGTCGTTTTCGCCGGAATCACGCGGCGATGACAAGTATGGCTATATTAGTATTTATTATTCTATTTGTATTAATTGGCCCTTATTTTTCTCAGTATCCATTTGATGCGACTGATTGGGTTCATATCTCCTCAGCGCCTTCCTGGGCCGATGGGCACTATTTCGGAACGGATTCGTTAGGTCGAGATTTGTTTGTACGCTCGTTATTGGGAGGCCGGATATCTTTAATGGTCGGTGTTCTCGGTGCGCTTGTCGCTGTTGTTATTGGAACATTATATGGTGCAACATCTGGTTTCATCGGTGGTGGTGTTGACCGTATTATGATGCGTATTTTGGAAATTTTGTATTCGATTCCATTTATGTTTCTGGTTATTTTATTGGTGACCTTTTTTGGTCGAGATATTTTCCTTATTTTTGTTGCGATCGGAGCTGTATCTTGGCTCGATATGGCAAGGGTCGTTCGTGGTCAGACATTAAGTTTGCGTAATAAAGAATTTATTGAGGCAGCTGAAGTTTGTGGCGTTTCAAAATGGAATATTATCACTAAACATATTATTCCGAACGTTTTGGGAATTGTGGCTGTTTACGCGACTTTGTTGGTTCCTAATATGATTTTATTGGAATCATTCTTAAGCTTCTTAGGCTTAGGTGTTCAAGAACCGATGACCAGTTGGGGGGCTTTGTTACAGGATGGATCGCAAAATATGAATATTGCGATTTGGCAGTTATTGGTTCCTGGTGCTTTTATGGTTATTACGCTGTTTTGTTTTAACTTTATCGGTGATGGGCTACGTGATGCACTTGACCCGAAAGATCGATAATCAGACGGCTCGGTAACGAAGGAATAACCAATGAATTTATTAGATGTAAAAGATCTGCGGGTTGAGTTTTCGACACCGGACGGAACGGTTACTGCAGTAAATGATCTGAATTTTAGTCTTGAAGCCGGACAGACATTAGGAATTGTCGGGGAATCAGGTTCAGGTAAAAGTCAGACTGCTTTTTCTTTGATGGGACTTTTAGCTTCAAATGGAATTATTTCAGGGAGTGCTAAATTTGAAGGGCGTGAAATTCTAAATCTTCCAGAGCATGAGCTCAATAAGATTAGGGCTGAGAAAATTGCAATGATCTTTCAGGACCCTATGACGAGCTTAAACCCATATATGAAAGTGGGGAAGCAGCTTATTGAGGTTCTGCGTCAGCATAAAGGAATGACATCAAAAGAAGCGTTTGCTGAATCTACAAAAATGCTTGATGCGGTTAAAATGCCTGAAGCTCGTAAACGGATGAATATGTATCCTCATGAGTTTTCTGGTGGTATGCGTCAACGTGTGATGATTGCTATGGCTTTGTTATGTCGTCCTCAGTTGTTGATTGCTGATGAACCGACAACTGCTCTTGATGTAACGGTTCAGGCTCAGATAATGCAGTTATTGAATGAACTTAAAGATGATTTTAACACGGCAATTATCATGATTACTCATGACCTGGGCGTTGTGGCTGGAATTTGTGATAAAGTTCTGGTGATGTATGCCGGAAGGACCATGGAGTATGGAACGGCCCATGAAGTCTTCTATTCTCCGAGTCATCCATACACCGAAGGGTTATTGAAAGCGATCCCCCGACTTGATACTGAAGGTGAGTTTTTGCCGACTATTCCGGGAAATCCACCCAATTTGTTGAAATTACCGAAAGGGTGTCCTTTTCAGGAACGATGCGAGCGTGCAATGCCGTCATGCAGTGCTGATGCTCCAGAGCTTAAAGAGTTTGGTAATGCCCGTAAACGTGCGTGTTTTTGGGAATGGGATCTGGAGGTATCAAAATGAGTGAAAAAACATTGCTACTCGATGTCGAGCAATTGAAAGTTTATTTTGATATAAAAAATTCCCGAGGTTGGCCGTGGGCTAAGCCTAGTACGTTAAAAGCCGTTGATGGGGTTAATGTTCGAATCTATCAGGGTGAAACATTAGGTGTTGTTGGTGAATCCGGTTGTGGTAAATCGACATTTGCCAGGGCTATTATTGGATTGCTCGAAGCACATGCAGGTAAAGTCGTCTGGCTTGGCAGAGATTTGACAAAGCTGAATAAAAAAGAGCTGCGTGAAACCCGGCAAGATATCCAAATGATATTTCAGGATCCTTTAGCATCGTTAAATCCGCGGATGACTATTGGTGAAATTATTGCTGAACCGTTAAAAACATTCTTCCCTCATATGCGTAATCGGGAAGTTAAAGATAAAGTGAAGTCGATCATGATGCGGGTTGGTTTATTACCAAATGTGATTAACCGTTATCCTCATGAATTTTCGGGTGGGCAATGTCAACGCATCGGAATTGCCAGGGCATTAATTCTTGAGCCGAAGATGATTATCTGTGATGAACCTGTATCGGCACTTGATGTGTCAATTCAAGCTCAGGTCGTTAATTTGCTTAAAGAGTTGCAGCAGGAAATGGGCCTAAGTCTTATTTTCATTGCTCATGACTTGTCAGTTGTGAAACATATTTCAGATCGGGTTTTGGTCATGTATCTGGGAAATGCTGTGGAAACAGGGACTTCGGATGAATTGTTTAATAATCCATCTCATCCGTATACTAAAGCGCTTATGACAGCGGTTCCAATTCCTGATCCTGATTTAGAGCGGAATAAGAAGATTGATTTGTTGGAAGGGGATTTACCTTCGCCGATTAATCCTCCTTCAGGATGCGTATTTAGAACGCGCTGTCCTTTGGCAACAGAGGAGTGTGCGAAGGAGAAACCTATTTTGAAAGGGACTGAGTCGCACCAGGTTTCATGTATAAAGGTTAGCGTCTGAGTAATTTTCACGATATGATCGATGCCCTGTACTGTCATGGTCAGGGCATTTTTATATTGTAATCAGATATTGCTTGTATAGTTTAGCTTTACAAGATGAAGTGTGAAATATCGTTCAATAAGGTATTTTCAATTATTGGATAAGGATGTCATTGCCGGGTATATGATTCAGATCTTAATTAAGTAAGATGAAGTAAGTGTTAGGAGAGGCAATTGCTGTATAAATATTTGGTATGGTTAGTTGTCGTAGTTGTATTTTTCCTTGTTATATGTATCGGGATCGATCAGGGAATGCGATGGTCGACCAGACATCTTATTTATCAGAATATTCAACAAATTCCATCTAAACCAACTGCCCTTGTTTTAGGGACGAGTAAATATGTTGGGCGTAGGTTAAACCCTTTTTACATGAACCGGGTTATCCGAACTGTCCAACTGTACCGGGATGGTAAAGTAAAACGAATTATTGTCAGCGGTGATAGGGCTTCTCGTTATTACAATGAACCTTTGACAATGTTGCATGATCTTGTGAAAAGAGGTGTTCCAAGGCAGGTTATTGAGATTGATAATGCAGGATTTCGGACGCTGGATTCGGTATTAAGGGCTAAGCAAGTTTTTGGTCAAGAGCATTTTATTATTGTATCTCAACGATTTCATTTGACGCGGGCATTGTTCATTGCAAGATTTTTCAGGCTTGATTGTGTGGGGCTTGTTGCCAAAGATGCTCCATTAGCTTATTACTGGCGAACCCGTTTAAGGGAAGTTGGGGCTCGTGTATTAGCTGTTGTCGAATTATATGTGATTTGGCCATTATCAAAACATCCACAATGGAAAAAGTTAACAGCTTTTTAAGTCAGGTTTTTTAAGCGTTTAAAATTTGCTGTATTTAGCAAATTGCAAACTATCTTGGGTGTTTTGTCATTTGCATTTTGCAATTTCATGACAAAATAATGTCATCCTTAAATTGTAATTTTTCTTTGTAGAAATAACTCATTTTATTTCAATTGGTTACTTTTGTAAGCCTATTTCCAATATTATTGGTATGACTTTTGTATGTTTATAGGAAACGAAGTGAGTAGTGAGGTGCCGATATGGACTGGCAAACTTGGTTAAATGATGGTTGCGCAGCTTTAGGAATGGAGAGCGGAGCAGTAACAGTTTGTTGTGGTCGCCATTTGACAGTCATTCATCATGCTGATGCATACCCAATGCTTGAGTCCGGTGATAGCTTTGATCGTTGTGGGACTTTTTGCGAGCAGGTGATGCAAAAACAAGGTTTGGTGACTTTTAATTCGCCAAATAATCAGCGTGATTTGATTCGATTAGGACACGTCGAAATTGTTACGTCTATCCATGCATATATTGGTTATCCACTCATTATTCGTAATACAGTATTTGGAACGCTAAATTTTAGCTCTACACAAAGTAAGCCTGACGGATTTAGCGAGCATGATATTTACCTGATTGAAATGATGGCTAAAGATTACATTCAATATAATTTAGCCCCAAATCAGGCCGATTTGTAAGGTATCGTATTTATTAATACGATATGTCCCTAGCTTTGCCCGTTCTTTTGAACGGGCTTTTTTTATCCAAATAATGTTTGGTGTAGACGGGTTGCATATTCATCTGTCATACCGGCAATATAATCGGCAATAATTCGACGCTGATTTCCTCCATCTTGGGCTTTTTGCCAACGTCGTCGCGTATTGATTGGTAATAACCTGAGTGGGTCACTGGTAAAAGCTTCAAACAGTTCCATTATGGTTTGTTGTCCACGATATCTGACCTGTTCTATATCGGGTGTTTGAATGACATAATCCATCACAAAATTTTTAAGATGGTCTAATGCCGATCGATATGGTTTGTCCATGATTGCCTGATAAGCAATAAGTGGTTCGTCAATCCCGACTTGTTGATCAATATAAATAGCTGTGATGAATGCATTGACCAGTGCACCAATTGCATCTTTTTGATCATAATGATAAACACTGAATAATTGATTGGTAATTGTATCAATATGTTGTGTTAGCCAACATCCGGGGAGTGTATAAATAAATTCGACTATCTGATGTTGCCAGATATCACGATGGAGTAATCCCATGACAACAGCGTCTTCTAAATCGTGTACACCGTAGGCAATATCGTCAGCCAGATCCATGATTGAACAGTCAAATGATTTATGGAGACTTTTTCGATGAGTTTTAACGCCTTCGCCTTCTACTTGGTGTAAATAATTTTGGTCATTATCAGTGAGAGGCTTAATGACCCATTGATATTCGGATCCATCATCAAGATATAATCCTTTGGCTGGGAGCCAGTCAGATGCTTTAAGCTGTCTGAAATTTGCGATACTTGCCGGATGTGTCTGACGGGTGACCCGATTCATAAGTACCGGATATTTGAGTACACCCAGTAGTGTTCTTCTGGTTAGGTTCATTCCATGTTCTGGTGTGTAAGGCTCTAATTTTGTTAATATTCGAAAAGTCTGAGCATTTCCTTCAAACCCGCCATCATTGCGCATCATATAATTTAGGGCGACTTCTCCACCATGACCAAATGGAGGATGACCAATATCATGGGCCAGACACAGGCCTTCAATGAGAACAGGATCAGGGAGTGGTATAGATTCATTCGCTAATTTTTGCAATTGGCTGATAATGCCTGTACCAATTTGAGAAACTTCGAGTGAGTGGGTGAGCCTTGTCCGGTAGAAATCGTTGTTTCCTATGCCCAGAACCTGAGTTTTGCTTTGCAATCGTCGAAATGCTGCGGAGTGTAATATTCTGCCTCTGTCCCTTTGCCATGGACTTC
This sequence comes from Candidatus Celerinatantimonas neptuna, assembly GCA_911810475.1. Taxonomy (NCBI): domain Bacteria; kingdom Pseudomonadati; phylum Pseudomonadota; class Gammaproteobacteria; family Celerinatantimonadaceae; genus Celerinatantimonas; species Candidatus Celerinatantimonas neptuna. The sequence continues at coordinate 3,894,247 of OU461276.1, read as the reverse complement.
TTGGGTCATGAGCTCGGGTCGGTAGCTGCATGTTTGGCCTTTGTTCCCAAATTTCTGCTTGTTTCTTAATTTTGTAATCCATGATAAGTAACGCAGTGAATTCTGATAAAGCCACTGTAGAGGGGAAAAATGATAAACGTCAAGTTACTTCAATGAGATAGTTATAATTTATATCGCTCCTTTTTCATTTTAAGTTAAGTATAATACATGGATATGTGATATTGAGAGATTAATTCTGCTGTGATTGTGTGCTGGTTAAGCCAATGGATATGACTTTTGACCTAAACCGACATCAATGAATGCAGCAATGTTTCAATTGGGGTATTTAGGCGTATATGCGCTTATTTGGAAATTTTAACTATCAAAACAACTAGCTATAAAATAGTTTGTTGATAGTTGTCAGATGGAGGTCTCATGACAGAACTATGCCCTGTGATCACAGTGGATGGCCCAAGTGGCGTGGGAAAAGGAACTCTATGTGTTAAACTCGCAGAAAAATTGGGTTTCCATCTTCTCGATAGTGGTGCTATTTATCGTGTGCTTGCATTAGCTGCCTTACATCATAATGTTGATATGGATAATGAAGAAGCCTTATATCGGTTAGCTTCTCATCTTGATGTATGTTTTAAGCAAATTAATACGGGTCTGGTTAAAGTCATTCTTGAAGGGGAAGATGTTTCCGTTGAACTTAGGCATGAGAATACCGGGGCTGCAGCTTCAACTATCGCTGCTTTTCCTCGTGTAAGGGAAGCTTTATTGAGAAGGCAACGTGCTTTTAGGCGAATGCCTGGGCTTGTTGCCGACGGCCGCGATATGGGGTCGGTTGTATTTCCTGAAGCTACAGCTAAAATTTTTCTGGATGCAAGTGCTGAAAAACGTGCAATCCGACGTTATAAGCAGTTGCAGGAGAATGGTTTTAGTGTTAAATTCGAAGGCCTTTTAAGTGATATTAAGATTAGAGATGAACGAGATCGAAATCGTTCTATAGCTCCTTTGAAGCCCGCGAGCGATGCGTTGATCATCGATTCTTCAGAACTTAGTATCGATGAAGTCGTTACCCAGGCAATTGCTTATATCGACTTAAGAATAACCCGATAATTTTTCGGGATTGGTAACCCTACGATATGGATATTGTGGGTTTTTGAAATAACCCCATTTGGCGGGATGCTAAGTGGTCGTTTTTATTTATGTAAATTAAACATGACTGAATCTTTTGCTCAACTCTTTGAAGAGTCTCTTCACGATCTGGAATTTCGTTCTGGTTCGATTGTTAAAGGTACTGTAGTTGCTATTCAGAACGGTATGGTTCTGGTTGATGCAGGCCTGAAATCCGAGTCTGCTATTCCTGCAGAACAATTTAAAAATAGCGCCGGTGAACTAGAAGTTGAAGTTGGCCAAGAAGTTGATGTAGCTCTTGACGCAGTGGAAGATGGCTTCGGTGAGACAATCTTGTCTCGCGAGAAAGCTAAACGCCATGAAGCCTGGGTACAACTTGAAGCAGCTTATGAAGAGCAAGCTACAGTAACGGGTGTTATCAATGGTAAAGTGAAAGGTGGCTTTACTGTTGAAGTTAATAATATTCGCGCATTCTTGCCTGGTTCGTTGGTCGATGTTCGTCCGGTTCGTGATACTTCACATCTGGAAGGCAAAGATCTTGAATTCAAGGTTATCAAGTTAGATCAGAAACGGAACAATGTTGTTGTTTCTCGTCGTGCAGTTATTGAAACAGAACATAGTGCTGAACGCGAACAATTACTGGAAAATCTGCAGGAAGGCCAAGAAGTCAAAGGTATTGTTAAAAACCTTACTGATTATGGTGCATTCGTTGATTTAGGTGGTGTTGACGGTTTGTTGCATATCACTGATATGGCATGGAAACGTGTTAAACACCCAAGTGAAATCGTTAATGTTGGTGACGAAATCACTGTTAAAGTTCTGAAATTCGATCGTGAACGTACTCGTGTATCTCTTGGTCTGAAACAGCTTGGTGAAGATCCATGGAGTGCAATTGCTAACCGTTATCCAGAAGGTGCGCGTTTAGAAGGACGTGTAACTAATCTGACTGATTATGGTTGCTTCGTTGAAATTGAAGACGGTGTTGAAGGTCTTGTCCATGTTTCTGAAATGGATTGGACTAACAAAAATATTCATCCTTCAAAAGTTGTCAACGTGGGTGATGCTGTTGAAGTTATGGTTCTGGATATCGATGAGGAACGTCGTCGTATTTCTTTAGGTCTGAAACAATGTAAAGCAAATCCATGGGATCTGTTTGCAGAAAATCATGCTAAAGGTGACCGAGTTTCTGGTAAAATTAAATCAATTACTGATTTCGGTATCTTTATTGGTTTGGACGGCGGTATTGACGGTTTGGTTCATTTGTCCGATATTAGTTGGAACGTGGCTGGTGAAGAAGCTGTTCGCGAATACAAAAAAGGCGACGAAATCGAAGCCGTTGTTCTGCAAGTGGATGCAGAACGTGAACGTATCAGTTTAGGCGTTAAACAGCTTGCTGCAGATCCATTCAATAACTATCTGGACAGCTTGAAAAAAGGTGCTATTGTTGATGGTACTGTAACAGCCGTTGATGCTAAAGGTGCCACTGTAGAGCTGGCTGAAAATGTTGAAGGTTATATACGCGTTGCGGATCTTTCTCGTGAGCGTGTAGAAGATGCTTCAACTGTACTATCAGTTGGTGGTGCTGTGAATGCTAAATTTGTTGGTGTTGATCGTAAAAACCGCACCATCAGCCTTTCAATTCGTGCGAAAGATGAAGCTGATGAGAAAGAGGCAATGGCTAGTCTGAATGCGCAAGATGATGCACAGTTAGGTAATGCCATGGCAGAAGCGTTTAAAGCGGCTAAAGGCGAATAAACGTTAATATTCAGAGGGGTGCTTGATCCCCTCTGATTCCAATCTAAACTGAAAGTAGTCTTTCACTATTGACCCTCGGGGTGTATATGACCAAATCAGACTTGATAGAACGACTGTCTAGCAAATATATTCATCTATCTGCCAAAGATATGGAATTGGCAATTAAGGAAATTCTTGAGCAGATGGCTGCATCATTGCAATCTGGGGATCGAATTGAGATTCGCGGTTTTGGTAGTTTTTCGTTACACTATCGGGCACCTCGTATCGGTCGAAACCCAAAAACTGGTGAAAAAGTAGAGCTTTCCGGGAAATATGTTCCACATTTTAAACCGGGAAAAGAGCTCAGAGATCGAGTGAATTCAATATTACAGAGATAGTCTTTCCGGTCTCACTCCTGAAATGAAAGTGAACCCGGTTTGATTATTGGGAGAGCGTCATTGAAGGCAATTGTCATTCTTGTTGTTGTGATCGTTTTGTTTATCTTCGCTTTGGCTATAGGTTCTCAAAATGATCAAATCATCTCTGTCCATTATTTGATTGCTGACAGCCAGTTAAGGTTATCATGGTTGATGGCAATTATGTTCATATCCGGTTTTGTCATTGCTTGTGTTGCATTGGGCTTTTTTTATAGCAAAGCTCGTTTTCAAGTGATTAAGTTAAAGCGGCAATTGAAAAAACAACAGCAAAAATTAGCCCAAGTACAGCAAGTACAGACTGATTCCAATAGGGACTGATGCTCAGTGTTTGGGTTGCTGTTTTTACTTCTTCCGGTTGCTGTAGCTTATGGCTGGTATATGGGCCAACGGAGTGTTCAGCAGCACCGTAAACGTAAATCTAGTCAATTATCTCGCCAATATGTTGCGGGGTTAAACCTGCTTCTTTCTGATCAGTCTGATAAGGCTGTCGATCTTTTCATCGACTTATTACAAGTTGATGCGGAAACTATAGAAACACATCTTGCACTTGGGAATCTTTTCAGGCAACGGGGTGAAGTTGATCGGGCAATTCGTATTCATCAAAATTTAATTGCGCGACCTAATTTGGATATTGAGCAACGTCATTTAGCATTATTGCAGTTATCCCGTGATTATCGTGTAGCTGGATTATTCGATCGCGCAGAAGCAATCCTACTTGAGCTGATTGATGAACCTGAACATTCAGAAACTGCGTTGAAGAATTTACTTGATCTCTACCAGCAAACCAGAGAATGGAATAAAGCAGTTGCGGTATCTGATCGGATATCGCCGAAGATGGTCAGTGATATTCATAAGCAAATAGCACATTTCTATTGCGAGATGGCTAATGAAGAAGAAGCCAATGGACAGTTTAATAAAAAGGTGCAAGGGTTATTAAAGAAAGCCTTGTCTCATGATGCCACCTGTATCAGAGCCAGGGTACATTTAAGTGAACTTTTAGTAGAAAATCAACGTTATAAAGAAGCTTTTAAGTTAATCGAGCCCATTCCGGATATGGATATCGATATGCTCAGTGATTATTTACCACTGGTTGAAAAAGTTTTTCAGGGGCTGGGAGATCGACGGGGTTATCAACATTATTTGGAGCAGGCAATCCGTTTAGGGGGTGGGGCTTCAGTTACCGTCGAATTGGCTTCCTTAGTTGAAAATGAACACCCTGAAATAGCTGTTCGTATAATTTTGGATGAACTTCGACGAAGACCCACAATCAAATGTTTTCATCATCTGATTGCCTATCATATTGAGCAAGCTGAACCTGGGCAAACGAAGAATAATTTGCAGTTATTACAAGAATTAGTTGCCATGCAGATGGCGGTTAGGCCCCATTATCAATGTCATCAGTGTGGTTTTTCCAGTCATGCAATGTATTGGCATTGTCCGTCCTGTAAAAGTTGGGGAACAATTAAACCTGTTCGTGGATTAGATGGAGAATAATATGCTAGACCCCAAAGTTATTGTTGCTTTGGATTTCAACCATAGGCAATCTTGCTTAAAATTAGTAGATAAATTGGATCCTGGTGCGTGTCGGCTAAAAATTGGTAAAGAGATGTTTACTCTATTTGGCCCCGATTTAGTTTGCGAATTGCAGGATAGAGGGTTTGAAATTTTTCTGGATCTGAAATTTCATGATATTCCAAATACGGTTGCAAAAGCAGTTAGAGCAGCTGCTGAATTAGGGGTTTGGATGGTGAATGTTCATGCCTGTGGTGGCCGTAGAATGTTATGTGCAGCTAAAGAGGCATTAGAGTCGTATCGTAACCCTCCAAAATTGATTGCTGTAACTGTACTAACTAGTATGGCCCAGAGTGATTTATCGGATATAGGTGTAGATGACCACCTTCAAAATCAAGTTGAGCGATTAGCTAAACTAACCCGTCAGTGTGGTTTAGATGGTGTTGTTTGTTCAGCTCTAGAAGCTGGCTTATTACGTCAGCAATGCGGTCATGATTTTATTCTTGTCACACCTGGTATTCGTTTAAAAACAGATATAGTAGATGATCAGAGAAGAATTATGACACCTTATGATGCCATGGTGGCTGGCTCTGATTATTTGGTCATTGGTCGCCCCATTACTCTTTCAAACGACCCAAGTTCTACTGTTCGTCAAATTAATGATTCATTGACTGGGATACCTGATTAACGTTTTGTTGATGATCTGTTACGGCAGTGCATGAATTTATGTGTAAGATAAAATAGCAAAACTGCCGTAATACTAAAAAATAGATGGACTCTGGTTGCTACAGGCATTCCAATCAGTCGTTGATCGCCTAAGCCATGGGGTAACCATTCTTCTAAAATTAGCTTGATAACAACGCCTGTCAGAATAAACCGGGATTCTATCGGGCGTTTGTGATAAAGCGTTAATGCACAGTAGACAACTATCCCATGTAATACACCTGATAACCCGACATAATCTATCGTTTGGGTTTGTAATAATAGTAAGCTATTGGCAATAATGGTAAGTGAAATAATCAGAATTAACCATTGGTGCCATTTGAATGCTGAAGCAAACAACAAACTAATTAACCCCAGTGCCGCAATATTCATCAGAGCATGCCATATATTTGCATGTACAAATATACCTGATAATAGACGCCATAACTGATCTTGTTTAAGGATCAGCTGGCGATCCCAACTGAGTTGATTTACCCAGGGTTGGCATATTAAGGTCATGAATATTACAATGATACTGACAGGCCATCCTGTTTTCAATTTTGGCATGAATAACTAATCTTCGTATTCAAGTGGATCCTTACAATGGTTTAATTCGAATGCTTCTAACCGTTCCTGACATGCACCACACCGACCACATGCTTTTTCCCGGCCGTTATAGCAAGTCCAGGTTTGTCCATAGTTCAACCCCATTTTTAAACCGTCTTGTAAGATTTCTATTTTGCTTTTATATAAATATGGGCTGATTATCTCAACAGGTTCATAATTAGCTATCTTACTTACATCATTCATTTTTTGTACAAATTCAGGACGACAGTCTGGATAGATTGCATGATCCCCAGCATGGGCTCCATAATAGACTTCTCTTGCGCCAATGGAGACAGCATAGCCAACCGCTAATGATAATAGAATCATATTACGGTTGGGCACGACAGTAGATTTCATGCTTTCTTCTTCGTAATGTCCCTCTGGAATATCAATGTCTGATGTCAGTGATGATCCCTGTAATAATTGGTCAATTGCCGATATATCAACTACTTTATGTTCTAGGTGGAGCTGTTGACAGACTTTTTGAGCAACTTCAATTTCTTTGTAATGTCTTTGACCATAATTGAATGTCAGAGGATAGGGGACATATCCATTCTGGATGACTTTATTTAGAACTGTGTATGAATCCATTCCACCGGAATAGATAACCACAACTTTTTCGTTCATATGGGTTGCGCTTCTTTTCAGTATTTTCTATAAAAGCACAATTTTCTCTTAAATAGGCTCGGGTGACAATGTCGAATATAATTTATCGCGTTAATGAGATTTTTGAAACGATTCAGGGGGAGGGTTTTTATACAGGAACTCCATCTGTTTTCATCCGGATGCAAGGATGTGATGTCGGATGCCCATGGTGCGATACGAAGCATACCTGGCAGATTGAACCTTCTGATGAATGTTCTCTTGGGCAGATTTTGCAACCTCCTGCTGACAAGCAGCGTTGGGCCTATATAAGTGCAGAACAGTTACTTGAGCTGTTAGGAACTTATCAGGCTCGTCACGTGGTGATTACAGGTGGTGAGCCATGTTCTTATGATCTTTATCCGTTGACATCTTTACTTCATGATCATGGTTTTTTTTGTCAAATTGAAACCAGCGGGACTTATGAGATCTCAGTTGACTCTCGTTCTTGGGTTACTGTTTCACCTAAAATAGGGATGCGGGGAAAACGTAATGTTTGTAAACAAGCAATGAATAGAGCTAACGAAGTAAAACATCCCGTAGCCAGAAAATCGGATATTGAGGAATTAGAGCAGTTACTCCATAAGTATTCAATTCAGGCGATCGTTGCTTTACAACCTGTAAGTCAACATCCAAGAGCAACCCAGCTATGTATTGAAACCTGTATTAAGATGAATTGGCGTTTATCAATACAGTTGCATAAATATATTGGAATTTTCTAGTTATCCTTAACTAAATTTACATAAATTGACTGGTGGCATTAAATAGGAATGGTTAATTATTTAGGAAGAGTAGTTGGTTATGAATTATAACCATGTAAGTAAAGTCATTTTTAAGTTGTTAAATAAACAGCCGGTGGAATAACCGGCTTTATTGAAATGCATTAAATAAGAAAATCTTCTTTTGTTTTACCTTCGTTATCAATAGCATGTTGAATAATTGCTGGTGTACGGCCTTGTCCAGTCCAGGTTTTTTCTACACCATTCTCATAATACCGGTATTTAGGCGGTAATGGTGCACGTTTGCGGCGTCCTGGAGTAGCAGATTTATTTTCAAACGCTTCGATGAGTTCATTTGGATCAATCCCATCTTGTTCCATCATTTCCCGATATTGCTGTAATTTTTCTAAGCGAGCTTGCTCTTCAGCAATACGAGTATTTTCCGCTTCCCGGCGTTCTTCAACAATAGCTTCTAATTTACTAAGAGTTTCTTCTACTTGCTCTAAAGATAGTTCCCGTGTCGCAGCTTTTAAGCTACGTGCGTTTAAAAAAGTTTTCAGGAAATCACTCATGATTATTTTGCCTTTAGTTACGTGTGTTACGCTTTAATGTTAATTTTTATCACTGGTAATTTTTATTCAATAATGTTTTTTTGTCAAATTATCTTATAGCTTATAAATAAAATTTTTGATTAATGGTAATTAAAAGGAGGGTATAGCTATTAACAAAGAAAGTAAAATTGATTAAGGGCTCCATAAATAGCTTGAATTTTCTATCTATCGGTTTAGAATTCCTCCCCCAAATCGGAAGTAGAGGTGCATTTGCTATCAGTAGCGGTTCGTAGGGTGATGCCAATGAGGAACTGTAAAAGGAGTAAATGCCGAAGCTGGATTGTTATATCGTTAAAACAACCAGCTGGTAATGTAATCGAAAGATGCATTACTGTCATAGTTATAAACTATGGAGCACTACTGAAAATCAAGACGAATTTGCTGTTTTTTATCTTATTTCAGTGGATCTCCTTAAATTAGATTGAGAGATCATGGATTTAGTTTCTTATTCACATTCCTTTTATTCTTTATTACCTCCTATTGTTGCATTAGTAATGGCTATATTGACTCGTCGGGTATTAGTTTCTTTATCCTGTGGAATTGTTATCGGCTCGTTGCTATTGAGTAATTGGAAACTTAACTCTACAGTAGAATATATTTTTCATTTAATTACTCACCTTGTCAGAGAAGGTAATAGTTGGAACAGTTGGAATATTAACATATTAGCTTTTTTGTTTTTATTAGGAGCAATGACTGCTTTAATGCAGGTAAATGGGTCAACTGAGGCTTTTGCTAATTGGGCCAGAAAACATGTGAAGACTCACAGAGGTGCATCATTGATGACTGCATTACTTTGCTTCATTGTATTTATCGATGACTATTTTCATAGTCTGGCTGTTGGTAATATAGCTAAGCCTGTAACAGATAAGGCAAATATATCCCGTGCGAAACTAGCCTATTTATTAGATTCTACAGCGGCTCCCATGTGTGTGATAATGCCAATTTCAAGTTGGGGGGCCTATATCATTGCCTTAATCGGTGGAATATTAGCAGCTCATGGGATGAAAGATATATCAGCGTTAAATGCCTTTATTTCAATCATCCCGCTTAATTTTTATGCTCTTTTTGCTTTGTTTACGGCTTTTATCGTTGCTTATTTTAATATCAATATATATGAAATGGCTGTTCATGAGAAAAAGGCAGAGCAAGGTGAGCTATTCGATGTTAAAAAAGGTATGCCTGCAGGTTCTTCAAGTGAATTTAAAGCACAGGTTTCTGGTTCACCTCTGGGGTTGATATTACCTCTTGTGATATTGGCCATTGCAACATTTGCTGCTTTTTTATGGACAGGGTATCAATCTTTACCTGATAACACACAAGTTACTATTTTTAGTTTACTTAAAAATACAAATGTTTCTTGTTCTCTGGTGTTTGGTGGTTTTTGTGGCCTTGTTACATCACTCCTATTTAGCCTTGTATTAAGCGTGAGTTCTAACGTTACTTTTAGAGCTATTATTTTAGGGGGTTATTCGATGGCGGGAGCAATTCTTGTATTACTTTTCGCCTGGTCAATTTCTTCCGTTATCCGGGATATGCATACGGGGGTCTATCTAGCGAGTTTAGTTAAACAAATTTCTCTTCCTGGAGCATGGTTACCGATGTTGTTATTTGTCATTGCCGGGGTTATGGCATTTGCAACCGGAACAAGCTGGGGAACATTTGGGGTAATGCTTCCAATTGCTGGTGATATTGCAGCAAATAGTTATCCTGGATTAATGTTCCCGGTTATGGCTGCTGTTTTGGCCGGCTCTGTTTTTGGCGATCATTGCTCACCAATATCTGATACAACTATTCTTTCATCTACAGGAGCCGGTTGCCATCATATCGATCATGTAACGACTCAATTACCTTATGCATTGTTAACTGCGGTGGTGACTGCACTCTGTTATCTTATCGTTGGCTATGGTTATCCGGAACTTGCAATTGTCTGTGGTTTGTTCTTGTTAGTTGTTAGTCTGATATGGTTAAATCGTCGCAAAAATACAGGAGCAGTTCCTGTTTCACCTTAAAGTTAGTTTTTCCACAAAGGATGATTATGGCTTCGTTACATTATAAATATGCTGCAATGAATTCGGGTAAATCAACACAACTTATTCAGGCTCATTTTAATTATGTTGAAAGAGGTATGCATCCTTTAGCCCTACTTCCCGCAATTGATGACCGTGCGGGAAAAGGTCTGATACGGGCTCGTATCGGTTTGAGTTTACAGGGAAGGCCTTTTGAGAAGGAAGATAATTTGTTTCAACTTGTTGCTCAATGGCCTAAGTCTCTGGATGTTGTTATTGTTGATGAAGCTCAATTTTTGACAAAGTCCCAAGTATACCAATTAGCATCTATTGTGGATGATTTACAGATCCCAGTGATTGCGTATGGATTAAAAACTGATTTTAAATGTGAATTATTTGAGGGATCATACTATCTATTGTGCCTGGCTGATAAGTTTGAAGAACTCAAAACTGTTTGCTGGTGTGGAAATAAAGCTCATTTTAATGCAAGGGTAGATGAGCAAGGTCATATTCTGCGTGATGGAGAGCAGGTTGAAATTGGTGGGAATGAACGATATATCTCATTATGTCGTAAGCATTTTTTAGCCGGACAAGCTTTGCCTGAGTCAGTTAATTCTCATGTTTGTCATCTATAATTGTGTAATGTTGAAGAATTTTTATTATCCAGATTAGCGGACAGGCATGATTGATTTAGGTTTACAGCGTGGCTTGAAGGCAATTTAAAATGTTTTTGGGTTAGTTCAAAAAATTTAAGAGATTGTTTATATTTTTATCAAACTGGATATTCATATATTTATAATATCATATTGATATAACCTCTTACCATGAAAGTATCTCTACCTTTGGGATATGCTTGTATAAGCAAGCTTTATATCTGAGCTAAAATTTGACGACATAATATACCGATTTGTTATCAATTTTGATGTGCTGATTTAAAAATTGTTAATAACTCTTTACTTACTAAAAATATAGGAACATTTTGGTATTGCACCTTTAGTATGGGGTAGGCGCCTACAATTAATGGCTATTTATCTGTATGCCTCTGATGTTGCTTAAGTTGATGATATCAAAATCTGCGCTGATAAAGTTATGTTATAGCAAATAGATTTAGCATGGTTGTATTAAGGCTTTATTATCCAGAACAGCGGTTACTTACTTTATTGAAGGCTGGTTTAATCAGGACGTCCTTTATATGCATATAACTAGCTATTATGAAGTCTTTTTTCTACGGCCCATTTCGTGGCAATATGAGTCATTGATAATTGAGTGATGAGTCAAATATGAACGCTTTTAATGAGGACCCCATGATTTGGCAAATGAATCATGGGCAACCTAGAATCGGAATTGCGTTAGGGAGTGGGGCTGCAAAAGGTTGGGCTCATATAGGGGTGCTCATGGCGCTTGAAGAGATGGGCATTTATCCTCAAGTGGTTGCCGGGTGCTCAATTGGCGCTTTTGTTGGGGCAATCTACGCGAATCGTAATTTAAGTGAGCTGGATGAGTGGGCTAAACAGTTAACTAACTGGGAAGTTTTCAAGTTACTGGATATTGGATTTAGTCGAGGTGGTTTGATTGCCGGGAAGAAAATGTTTTCTAAAGCTGACGAGTTATTAGGACCTCGTTTGGTGGAATCTTCAGAAATACCTTTTGCGGCTGTTGCAACAGAATTATATCAGGGGCGAGAAATTTGGCTCAGGCGTGGAAATATGCGTCGGGCGATTCGTGCTTCATGTGCTATTCCTGGTTTGTTTTCCCCAATTCGCTGGCATGGACAATGGTTAATTGATGGGGCTGTATCGAACCCTGTTCCTGTCTCCTTGTGTCGAGCGATGGGAGCGACTCATGTGATAGCTGTTGATTTACAATCTAAACGTTTTAATAAAAACCGGAGCGCTGAAGAACCAATTCTATTGCATGATTACCATAATTCTCAGTTAGAAGAGCACAGTGAAAGCGTATTTTCTCGCATGATGGGAGTCGGGCAAGGATATTTTAACTCGGTTGTTGGCCGCCTTGGGCGTGCGAAATCACTACATAAGAGAAAAAAACCGAATATGATGTCTGTTATGTCCGGTGCTCTGGATATTCTTGAAGATAAATTGAAAAGGTCCCGTATGGCGGGCGATCCTCCAGATGTTTTAATTACCCCTCAAGTCGGAGATATTGGCTTGATGGAATTTTTTAAGGCACAAGAAGCCATTGAGCAGGGAAGACAAGCTGTACGCCATGTTTCACATCAACTTCAAGAAATGCTTCCCTGAGCTCTGATTCAGATTAAAATGAAATAAGACCCAACTATAATATAGATAGAGTCAGTGTATGAATGAAGTGTATGATGAGCCATTATGTTTGCTGTTGTACGCAATCATAAATATTAAATTTTAGCCCTGGAAATCGGTTGTAAAGCCCGACTAAATGATGATACCCAGAACGGGTTTTTTGTCTGGAGCTGCAATGATAATAGAGCTTTCTCATTAGCAATAGGGTCGAAAAATCTTTCTTAACGCTGGTGAGTTCAAAGAAGTATTTATTTCATCATGTTCAAAAGGAGAAACCATGAAGTCTCAAGCTGAAGAATGTATGGCGTGCAGTTGTGTCGAAATCGGGAGTGTGATCGATGGCTCTGAATGTTCGACTCCTATCGAACTGGTATTTAAGAGTCATGAAGAGGCGCAACAAGCTCTGGATACGTTAACTGCGAAAGTTCGTAAAGCCGAAAATGAGCCAGCGAAAATAGATGTCCAAATTGTTTCTCAAGGGAAAGAATTTGGGCTCAAAGGTGAGGTCATATTTGGTTGTCAGGCAGAAAATTTGATCTTTCAGATGTCGTTGCGTTAATTGTTTGCCTTTCTGGTGTTTTTCTTAGAGGTAGAAAAGCCGTTCATTTAATGTGAACGGCTTTTTGTTGTATGCCTTTAAGGGTTTAAAGGTGGTAGTTCATGTTTATGGCCGTTATGGTTCGAGGAAGCTCCCTTTTTGAGCTGCGTCGCCCGATGTAAAAATTCTAATCCATTCCAAGTCATTGTTTCTGAATTGGGATGCCAGGCCAGTCGGGCTAATTCGTCTAGCAACAGTTTCATTACTTGCTGATAGGTTGGATGCGATTGAACCCATTGTCTCAAATATTTCTCTGACAACTGCAACTGATTTGATTGTGCTGCTTGAGTAAATGCCTTCCATGTGTTTTCTTCAGATTCATGCTCGCGCTGGATTCCATTATTATCATTTCGAGTTCGATGTAGAGACCCTTCCCTGATAATCCATCCTATGGTTGTAAGTACCCATAGTCCGGCGAAAAGCCATGACCAATTATGTGAGTTGGGTGTCTGGGTTTCCTGGGGTTGTGAAATTGATGGTGTAGATTGCGTTGTTTTGATTGCTCTATTGCTATTTGCGATGACTGATAATTTAACGGCTGGAATTTTACTATATTGTCTGGATTCATCGGGAATATTCCACCATGTGATGGTTTTACCCGGAATACTGATATTGCCAGCATGCATCGGGATTATGGCGAAACTATAGACTTTTTGCGCATATATTTTCCCATCTTTAATAAATAAATGTTTTTTGGGTTTATCTGGGTAAACACGTAATTGAGCCGGATATTGTATATCGAGTGAAGGTAACTGGTTAAGACCTGCTCCTTCAGCTGTTAAGGTGATGGTACGGGTAATTGCTTCTCCCGCTTTATAATGTCGGGTTTTTGGTCTGATTGAATCACTGATAGTCAGATGATTGGCTGCCAACCATGACGTTTTGAAGCCAGCGGGTTTGGGCATAATCTGTAATCTGAGTGTTTTTCCCTGAACATCAACTGGTTGTTCGGTTATTCCAAAGACCGGATCAGGTACACCAGCAATTCCAGTCAAACGAGGCCCTTGTATCGTTAACAAACCAGTTTGTTTAGGTGTGATCAACCAGTGGCGGGTCAAGACTTGGTAACGTTTGCCATTGATGATTTCGCTTTTTTGTTGGTCTTGTCCAACTTGGATAAATGATGCTTCCTGACTATGCGGTCCGTCAAAGTTGGCATTATTGAGACTACTAGCGACTAAGATTTTGGCTGTATATAAAATTGATTGACCGATCCATCCACGTTTTTGAGCAATTTTTGTTTCAACATGGACTTGTTGTTGGATTAGGTTTTTATTTGTGGCATTAATCGCATGCAATTTAATGGGTTGCGTTTGACCTCCGGCGATCGTGAGTGCAGGGATGACATAGTTACCTGCTTTTCTAATTAATAGTGTTGTTACCCATTGTGTTTGCCGGGTGGTTTTACCATTGATATCAGACATCTGACGACTGGTCGACGTTTGTCCTACAATGATATGGGGTTGCATGAGTTTAGCGCTATCAAAGTCTGAAGCCGGTAATGCTGCATTCACCGAAACCTGTAAGGTGAATGGGTGACCGACATAGATCGGATTTTGGCTGACGGTTGCGATGACATTTGCCATTGCGGGGGCAATAGATGCACCGAGAATAGAAAAAAACAGCAAGATAAAACGAATCACCAATTTACCTCCTGTTGCTTATGTTGGTGTTGTTGTTCATATTGGAGTTGCATCTGATTCTTTAATAACAGACTTGGATTATTGGGGATTGAATTGAGCCATTTTTGCAATTGTTTCTTATCAGGGTATAGATGTTCAGACAGACTGTCCCGTGCAGGTTTTTGATGAGTGTCGTTTTTGCCTGATGGCTTTGCTTTTTCATGGGTTTTTAGCACGGATTGTTTATTTGTTTGATTTTTACCCGATGTATTTTGTTGATTGGCTTTAACTTTTGATGTTTGATTATTATCCATATGGTTTGAGCGATTCGGAGTATGTCGTTCTGATTTTTTGGTTGACGACTGATGTTTATCTGAATTTTGCTGTTGCTGTTGCTGTTGCTGTTGCTGTTGCTGTTGCTGTTGCTGTTGCTGTTGCCTGTGGAGTAGTTTTTCAATAATTTTTTTATTTTCAGCAGCCTGTTTTAAGTGTGCATTTTTTTGTAACGCGTTTTCATATGACTTAATTGCTTTTTTATACTGGTGAAGTTGGGCATATGTATTACCTAAATTATATAGTCCATTGGCTGAGTGATCTTGTTTGAAAGCATTTAATGCTTTGTGGTAATTCTTATGCTTATACCAGGCAGCGCCCTTCCACTGGGGCGTTTTAAATAGTTGGGCTGCTTGTTTATAATGGCCTGAAGAAAAAGCCTGGTTGGCTTGTTGGGCTTGATTTTCCCAGAGGGCTGCGTGTGCTTTAGGAAAAATAAACATGACTAAAAACGGGATAATAAATAAATTGGGCTGACGAAATTTCCAAAGCCAAATTATAAGTAGAGGGATAACTAACCAGTATCCATGATCGACCCATTGCCATGTTGTTGAATGGGCACTAGTGCCTTTTGCTGAATGATTTAAGGCAGAAAGCGCTGCAATAGATTTTACATCCTGATCACTAGCTTGCACCCACTGGCAAATCCCTCCTGATTCCTGGCATAGTGGTTTGACGAAGCTTAGGTGGACTTGAGGAATAACGATTTGTCCTTCACTATTTTTAAGTAGTCCACCATTTTTTAAGTGGATTGGAGCACCATCTTTAGAGCCAACGGCTAAATAGGATAGTCGATAATGATGATGTGCTAATAGCGTTTTGATTTTTTTAATACGTTTTGACGGGGTACTGTCGCCAATGACTACAATATCGCCTCTTTTGTATCCACCTTGTTCTAATAAGTGAACTGATTTGAGTATGGCTTCATAGAGATTAGAGCCTTGAGATGGCATGATTTCTGGTTTGAGGTAAGGAATAAGATTGGCCAGTGTGGCCTCATCTGTACTGAGAGGGCTGATCACGAATGCAGCTCCAGAATAGGCAACTAATCCTGTTTCACCTCCCCGCCAGTTTTTTAATAGATCTAAAGCTTTAAAACGAGCAATATGTAAACGGTCTGGTATCGCATCTGTTGCTCTCATGGACATGGACATATCCATGACTAAAACTCTCGCATTGCCACCACTTACTGCTGTAATGGCTTTGCTCCGTAAATTGGGGCCGGCAAGAGCAATAATAATTATTAATAGCCAAAGCGCTGTTATCCACGGAATACTTTGTTTTAAGTTATCCTGTCCATGAACCAGCCGTTTTGAAATAGCTTTAGGAAGAAGTGTTGACCATCCTTGTTGGCGTTGTTGACACCAACACCAGTAAAGCCAAATGAAGGCAATTGGGAGCAGGGAAAAACATATCGGTCTGGAAAAGTGAATCGTCATTAACTTATTCTCCGTGGCCGAAGAGAACCCAAAGGCATGATGAATAAAATGAGTAGGGCAAAGGCAAGAGGCCAAAAATACAATTCATGAGGCGGTCGATAATATTGTTTAGGGCCTTTAATTGGAACTAATTTATCTAATTGTTGGTAGATGCTTTTTAGCGTTTGGCTGTTTGAGGCCCGGAAAAATTCACCACCAGTCATTTTTGCGATTCTTTTTAATAAAGTGATGTCTAGATCTTGTGATGGGTTAACCGTTTGCGGACCAAAAATTGTCTGTTGAGTAAACGATGTTGACCCTAGACCTATGGTATAGATAACGACATGATTAGCTTTTGCAATGCGCGTCGCAGCTAAAGGTTGAATTGTTCCTGAGGTGTTTTGTCCATCAGTCATTAGAATAAGAACACGTTGTTTAGCTGGTAGTTTCATCAGTTCTTTGGTGGCCAGACCGATAGCTTCGCCAATGGCCGTTTGATTGCCCACAAGGCCCTGGCGCATTTGTTCGACAAATTGATGAACGGTTGTTGTATCGAAGGTAAGCGGTGTTTGTAAATAAGCATGATCAGCAAATAAAATTAAACCCAACCGATCGCCTTTGCGATGATTGACAAAGTGCCCTAATAAATGTCGTACGGCAGTGACTCGGGAAACTTGTTGTCCATTCCATTGCATATCGGGGATTTGCATACTGCCCGAAAGATCCACTGCAATCATCATGTTTCGACCCTGACGGATAATTGGGGTTGTTGCATTATCTAACCATTGAGGGCGGGCGGCAGCAATCAATAACGCTAACCAAATCAGCCATTGCGCAAATCGATGTGATGATTTTTTTTGAGTTTGTTCTACTTTCTCAAAATAAGGCAAACTGTAATTCACAAGTGGAGCTACTTGTGATTTTTTCGGTTGCTTTATGATAAAACGGATGAGTAGGGGCACAGGCACCAGAAATAATATTGGCCACCAGGCAAATGTAAAATTCATTTCAGCCTCCTTTTAGGAGGAAGTGCATGTTTGAGCCACAGCTCTGTTGCCTTAAGTTGTCGTTGGTTGGCAGGGTGTTCATATTGGTATAAAGTTTGGCTTAATTCGATCATTAGTTCTTTTGAGAAATAATGGACTCTAGTTTGTTGGTTTAAAAATTCGAACCAGACCATTGTGTTTAATGATGCAATCTGTTGGCGTGGAAAATACTGTTGAACAGCCTGTTTCAGGAGTTGATTGACAGCAATAGCAGAAGGTTGTGTTCCAGATAATGTTTTAAATTGGCGTAGTGCTAACCGCTTGTTATATCGGTGCTGCCAAAATCGATATGCACAGATAGAAAAAATGCATATGAGAATGATGATGGCAATCGTTGATAACCACCAACCTAAAGCAGGCCAGCCGCTTTCTTGAATATTTGGCAGAATAATATCATTTAAACGGCTTAATGGGTTAGAAGTAGGCATCCCAATCCTCTGCTGTTGAAATGAAATGATGGGGTAGTGCGTATTGTTGGCATGTTTTGACAAGTTGTTCTTGTCTGGTTTGGGCTGCTTTCTGATATTGTTTTCGAAAATGTTTTGAATTACCGTTAAGCCAGCCATTGTGGTCAGAACGTTCGATAGGTAGTCGTCCCTTGATTATCTCAGGAAGTTCGAATTCGAATGGATCTGTAATTTGCCATAACGATATGATGTTATGGTGATTGATTTGATTGAGTAAGGTGAAATCTTGTTTTTGGTAATGATAGAAGTCGCTAATCAGATATACTTCAGCTCCTGTAGGACAGTAACGTTGTAATTCGTACAGGGCATGGTTTGAGCTTGTGAGTGACGGAAGATGTTCTAGCTGAGAAAAGTATTGTTGTAAAAGTTCATTCAGCGCTTGAAGCCATCCTTTTTTTTGTTGTGTCAACGTGCTATTAGAGATCTCTTGGGCGATGAGTTGTAATCCTGTTCTTTGATGCATTTCAATGGCATGCCAGCCAATGATCGCTGCTAATTCGCAAGCCATCATCGCTTTTAATTTATCTTTGCTACCAAAATACATACTGGCATTTAGGTCAATGGCGATAATGACCGGCCTGTCACGCTCTTCTCGAAATAATTTACTGTGGACTTTTCCCGTTCTGGCACTTACCCGCCAGTCAATATGGCGAATATCATCTCCTTGTTGATATTGTCGGACTTCGTCGAATTCCATCCCTCGGCCCCTTTGTCGGCTTAGGAATGTCCCGGCCTGGAGTGAATTGACGCCCTGTTGATGCATCTTAGGTTGAAATTCAATAAACCTGCATTGCAATAATTGTTCAAGTTGAAGATCCACAGGTGAAAGGCGATTCAGCGAAAACATATCAGGCAACACTCACAAGATTGATAAGCTGTTTAATGATCATATCACTGGTTAGTCCCTGAGCGGCTGCCCTGTAGCTTAATAAAACACGGTGACGAAGTACTGGAAGAACTAATTGCTGAATATCATCAGGGGTTACAAAATCGCGGTCATGAAGAAAAGCTTTTGCTCTGGCACATCTGGCTAACGATATGGTGGCCCTCGGACTTGCTCCAAATTCGATTAACTCGGATAACTCAGCATCATAAGGGGTTGGATTCCTCGTTGCCATAATAAGATCGACAATATACTGTTTTAATGTCGGTGCGATATGAACACTCATTACAGCGTCTCGTAATTCAAATAACTGTTCCTGAGTCAGTTTGGTCGGTTTATGAATTTTTTGCTTGCGGGTTTCTGCATCATTCAGTTCTAGAATAGCTAATTCTTGCTCTGCAGAAGGGTAATCGAGGTTTATTTTTAACAGAAAACGATCTAATTGCGCTTCTGGCAGAGGGTATGTCCCTTCTTGTTCGAGCGGGTTCTGGGTTGCCATGACCATAAATAGTTCTGGTAAACGGTAGGTTCTTCGGCCAATAGTGACTTGCTGTTCAGCCATTGCTTCTAACAGTGCAGATTGAACTTTTGCCGGAGCCCGGTTTATTTCATCAGCTAACAATAGATTATGAAAAATAGGTCCACGTTGAAATGCAAAATCACTGGTTTGTGGGCGGAAAATGTCAGTCCCTGTTAAATCGGAAGGTAGCAGGTCAGGCGTAAATTGCACCCGATGAAAGTTGCCATCTATCGTATCAGAAAGTGCTTTAATGGCCCGTGTTTTTGCTAACCCCGGAGGCCCTTCAACCAGAATATGCCCATTGCTTAGCAGAGCTATTAGGAGTTGTTCGATAAATTCGGGCTGACCAATGATCTGTTGATTCAAATATTGACGCAGTGGTTGAACGAGTGGATGAGCCATTATTACCTCATGCTCAGATTTTAAGATAAGTTAACCGATATTAATCAAGACAATAAGGAAGTACAAAAATTCCTTAAACAATTCTGTTTGGTTTTTTTTTAGCCAATTTTGTGAAAACCATTGCCATAGGGCGGCAAAATTTTGCCTTTAAGCTAGTAGTGTATGGCTTTCGGGGCTCTAATTGCCAGTAGCCATTTCATATTACTCATATGATTAACCTCTGATCCTAACTCAGAAAAATTATTCTATTGAATATTTTCTGGGGTTGTTACTTATATCTGAATAAAATTTTTTCCTTTTCAAGGAAATGCGTTATTTTCTGATGAATATCAGAAGTGAAAATTACAGAGATCATTTAATTTTTTTACCATAAATATCCGACAACTTGTTTTGTTGAAATTATAGAAATATATATTGGCCTGACATTTGCTTAGATCGTATTTGCCAATCATTCATTCGTGTTTCGTCTAAGGATGATGGATGGAGCTATCGAGGATATTCAGTCATTAAGTTGTGATTATGACTAAAGCTTTTTGACTTTATGCCGATAGTACTCATGGGCCCTGAATGGAGGATGGATAATGACAGTAGGAAGTGTAACCGGAGCACATCAGAGTATTCGGCCAGTTCCACTTTCTGGAGCATCAGCACAAGTTGTGTCTTCGAGTCATAAGGATATGACTTCAGGGGAAGCAGCCACAGGTAAATCTCGTCCTGAGCAATTGGCATCGCTTTCTAAAACGGGTGAATCGACACCTTCAACGAAAGTGACATTGTCTCATACGTCTGGCAAAGATCAACCGACTCAACCATTGACGTATCATAAGGTCTATCGTTCACAACCATTTAATACGCCGGATCCTAATACGGTAAAATATGAACTGGTTAAAGATAAACCGGGTGATTCTCATTCTAAAGATGGGGAGGTGAGTGCTTCAGAGAAAACTAAAGGGAAAGATTCTGTTAAATCAGATAAATCAGATAAATCAGATAAATCCGAAGATCCCGGTAAATTGAAAGCACTTGCTTATGGCGCAATTGGTGTAGATGCCGATGGAGCAAAAGAAAAAGAAAGCGGTTATTACAACGCTGGGCAATTCTTAAAAGCAGTCGGTACTATTGGAGGATTAGTTGCTTTGATTGTTTGATTGATGAGTGTTCATCTAGATGATTACTGGGGAGCTGATGTTCCCCTTTTTTATATAAATGCAGGGTAAGCTATTTATATAAAATCTGGACAATGAGTACATGTTTACCAATACGCACTACCTCAATCTAGAAGACTGATGGTTATCTGATAAGGATA
Source organism: Candidatus Celerinatantimonas neptuna (assembly GCA_911810475.1). NCBI lineage: Bacteria > Pseudomonadati > Pseudomonadota > Gammaproteobacteria > Celerinatantimonadaceae > Celerinatantimonas > Candidatus Celerinatantimonas neptuna. The sequence continues at coordinate 3,873,288 of OU461276.1, read as the reverse complement.
TTTAAATTAATAAAAAAAGATTGGTCGGCGTGAGAGGATTCGAACCTCCGACCCCTTCGTCCCGAACGAAGTGCGCTACCAAACTGCGCTACACGCCGAATCAGCGGCATTATTCTTATCCAAACCTTGGATATAGATCAAGGAGAATCGACCATTTTTCATTTGATTGACTAAATATTGATATAAAACTGACTTATGTGTCTAAAACTTAATCAGGATAAAGGAATTAGACGTCTATTCGAAATTTTTGGTATAGACTTAATTTGAGGTACTTTTAAGGTAAGTAGTTGGATACTGATATATCAAGGATAAGCTTCAGGGTCTGTTGTTATGGATAATCAAGAACAAATAAATCAAAAAGATGTGTTTCCATTGCAGTGGCGTTGGGATGTGAGCACTTCAAAAATGATCTGTTCGGAACCTTTGCCAAAAATGCTTGGATATCCAGGAAAGCAGACAATTACTCTGAATGAACTCATGTCCAGTGCCAGTAGCCAAATGGAAGAGCTGGAAGCATTGGTTCGCCATATCTATAAAGAGCACACTCAAAAAGAAGTCAGAGTTCTTATTGATCGGGGAGAACATCGCTTTGTTGGTTCATTATCGATAAAAAATACCGAAGAGCTGCCTCATCTTATTCAGGGAAGTCTTGATTTACTGACCTATTTGCCATCAAGAGAAGTCGAATACATTCTTCTTCATCAGCTATTAATTGATGCCCAAATTGGTATGCTGATTCTGGATCAGCAGCGTAGGATATTGAAAGCAAATAAAGAATACTGTCGGGCAACAGGATTTGCTTTGAGTGATATTTTAGGAGAACAGGCTGATCTTTTCAGAAGCGAGGATGACAGGGCTGATCTTTGTGAAACTGTATGGTCAGAAGCAAAAGAAAAAGGTGTCTGGAGTGGTGAGCTATTGGCTCGTGATAATCAAGGGCTTAGTTATGCCCATGAACTTATTTTGCAACGAGTCCATATCCATTCTTCTGGTGGCGAGTTTTTTATTGCGATATCAAAGCGTTTAGATGTTTCTGTTAATCCTTGGCTTGATGAGGATGAGAAACCCACCGTATCTGCGTCAAGTTTACCACTGGCAGGGAAATTAAAACGTTATATGGAAAAAACGTTTACGTCACTACCGTCTGACAAAACGATGGTTGTTTTTGTTTTTCAACCTTCGTTTTCCAAAGATCTGAGTAAATCCATGCAATATTGGTTGATTGGCAATCGAATGTTGAATATGCCAGAGGATATGGTCGTGGGGATCTTAAGTACTGATTTGTTTGCTGGTTGTGTGGTTGTTCCGCGGAATTTGGGTATTATTCATCATAAGCTCCAAACATTTGTTGAAAAATTGACTAAGCATGACAATCAACATATGGAATCAGATATTGATACGCAAGCGACGATAGGCGTGTCAATTCTGGGAACGGATGCAACGTCGGTTTCTCAGATGATTACCCATGCAAGTCAATCAATGGTCGCGAGTCGTCAGAAAGGTAAAACAACGGTTACTTATTTTGACCATCGGTTGCAGAAAAAAATGGATCATAAGCAGATCCTATCAAGGTTGTTGAATAAGGCTATTGAACAAAATAATATTCAGGTATTTTACCAACCTATTATCGAACTCCAATCACTGAAAATTGTTAAGTTTGAAGCATTGTTCCGGGTAAAACTTGATACGAGTTTAACGTATGATACGCAAGAGTTGATTCATCTTGCCGAAGAAAATGGCTGGATTGACCGAATTGATGGAGCCGTAACTAGTAAAGCATTAAGTGATCTGGCTGTTTTACAGAAACATTTTAAATCGCCTGAATTGCAAATTTCAGTGAACCGATCAATGAGTAATGATCGGGTGAGTCATAGCTGTCTTGAAGATACACTCCGGTTGATTTTAGATGCTCGTATTGATCCCTCTTTAGTGACGGTTGAGTTAACTGAGTCTTCATTTCTTGCTGACTTTGATCGACAAATGTCGTGGATTGAGAAGTTAACTAAAGAAGGTATTGAAATAGCCATTGATGATTTTGGGACAGGTTATTCATCGTTCTCATATTTGTTAAATTTGCCTGCGACACATATCAAAATAGACCGGAGTTTTGTTAAAGATCTGATGCTTGGGTCAAATGCTTATATGATGATAGAAATGGTTACTTCATTAGTTCATCGTATGGGAGGGCGCGTTGTAGCGGAAGGTGTTGAAAATATTGAGGAGTTATGGGCTTTATCTCATGCAAAAGTTGATTTTGTTCAGGGATTTTTATTTAGTAAGCCTGTGGGCCTGGAGCAAATCCTGGCAAATAAAGTTCCAAGAACGTTCCTCCAATATCAAACAACGTTGGTTTCTGAGAAAGCTGATATGGCTCGAGATATTATGCTCCGAGAGTTTCCGCGAATTGGGATGGATCATAAAGTTGAGCTGGCACAGCGTCAAATGCAAAGTAGAAATACTGACTTTTTGGTTGTGATTGAAAAAAGCCATTGTTGTGGTGTGATCCGCGAGAAAGACATTCAGTCTGCGATGAGTCCCTATCTTGGAACTAATGCAGAGCAGGCAAGAGATCGAAATTTACTTCAAAGACGTGTTCATCAGATTATGCCTAAAGGTGGTTATGATGAAGTCGGCAGTAATTGCGAAATCAGTGTGATCAAACAGCTATTTCAGGCGAAAGGAAACACCATTGTTATCGTTACTGGCGATTCAGGTGTTTGTCTGGGTGTCATTACGGCGAAAATGTTATTTAATGTACTTTAGTTTTTGTAGATGGTGCCGATGTTGTACTTATGCGTTTTCAAGTAAAAATTCCCAAGCGTTGGTGTGGGTCATCGCTTCATGATGTTCTCGAACAGTGCCATCCCCAGAGTTCGTCTGATGAATGGCAAATACGTTGGGCAAATCAACAGGTATTAGTTGATGGGCTGAAAGTGGACTGGTTCCATGTGCTTCAGCAAGGCCAACATTTAGAATATTGGGTTGATGGTTATCAAGAACCTAACGTGCCCAAGAATTGGCAGCTACTGTGGGAAAATGAGTCACTTTTAGCGGTCAATAAGCCTGCCGGATTGCCTGTGAGTCAAACTACCCGGCATCCGGAAACTCATTTGGTTGGGTTAGTTCAACAAAATGGATACCCAAATGCACATTTATTGCATCGTTTAGACCAGGAAACTTCCGGTATTCTTTTATTGGGGAAGGATCAGGATGCAGCCAGATTATGGCAGCCAAAGTTACATGAATTAATGATCCATAAAGAATATCATGCGCTGGTCTGGGGTAAACCTGCGTGGAATAAAAGGTCACTGGAATGTCATTTGGCGACACGTGATACAAGCCCAATTCGTTGTCGTATGCATGTATGTAAACAGAATGAATCAGGCCAATATAGCGCTACCCATTTTGAAGTTTTAGAACGGTATAGGGATGTTAGTCTTATTGCATGCCGTTTAGAAACAGGCCGAAAACATCAGATACGCGTTCATTTATCTCATTTAGGATATCCAATTGTCGGCGACAAAATTTATTCATTTGATGGTTATTATTTTTTAAAGCGACTTAAAAGTGGGCTATCCGAAAACGATTATCAGATTTTGGGATCTTATTTTCATCTGTTACATGCCTCAAAAGTGAAGCTAATAATAGGTGACTATATAAATGAAATAACTAATAATTGGAATGTGATGAATAGATTATTAAAGGGCTAGTACTTTAGAATGATGATCGATCTTTATTTACTGATTGTATTCCGGATTTAGTTTAATATTTATTAAACCATTAGTTGGTTTTTTATTTTTTTTGTAAAATTTGATTTACAATTGTGATTCCTATAGCTATCTTTAAGCGCAAGTCAATGTATCAAATGACTGTTGTTTTTGGATTCATCATTTATTCATGAAAATCAGTCATTATTTATTTGGTTGTATAGTTGCTGTTATCCACATACACAGGTAATGGATAACCTTATTAAATCATGGTAACCGTTGAGGTATGACAATGACTAATTTGATCACTTTAGGGTATGTTAAAGCCAAGTTGGCTTTTGAGTTTTTTTTGAAGGATAATCGTGGGGTAACAGCGGTTGAATATGCTATTTTAGCTGTAGCTGTATCGGCGATTGTCTTAGCTGTATTTGGAAAAGATGGTACTTTGGAAACTGCATTGAAAGGTGCTATGTCTACTGTGAGTGCTAATATTACAAAAGCCAATGGTAGCTAGTGAGATATCTTCATTGTTGAGCTATTTAATTTTAGAAATTAATTTGTTTGTAATTATATAAGATATGTCTCTTTTTTTGTTATTGTTAGTAGAGTGTATCTTTGTTAGTTATTTAGATATCCGTTATAGGCAAGTTAATAATGGATATCTTTTATTTATATTGTTAACAGGGATTGTTATATTAATTGAACAACATCGGATACCTGATATTAATAGCATATTTGTTAGCTCCATGATTATATTGGTTGGTATACTAGCATCTTTTCTTAAAGTTTTAGGTGCTGCTGATAGTAAATTACTAGCCATTTGGGGAATTTTAATTTCTTCTAAGCAATTGCTATTATTTGGTTTTTTTACAGCTATAATTAGTTTATTCAGCTGTCTGTTATTTTATCTGATAATCTATTTTAAGCCGGTACTTAAATCGAGTGGCTTGCCGTTAATTCCTGCCATTAGCCTATCGGGATTATTTTGTCTCTGGCTTTCGTAAATGGAAAGACGACGTGAATTCAAAATTTATCTTTATAATCGCTTTTTTTGCTATATTTTTAGGTATTGCTTCTCTAACTGGTCTTTTTTCACCGAAGCATACATCTACAGATGTGAAAAAATCAGAGCCTGTTGAAGTCACATTTTATCTGACCAATCAGCCTGTTAAAGCTGGACAGTCATTTGAGAAACATATGTTAAATAAACATGTGATGACTCGTTCTCAGGCAATTCGCCTCTATGGTATATCTGACAATCGTTATTTTCATTTTTTTAAAGGAATGGTTGCCAGACGTAATATTGTTCAGGGGCAGTCCGTTACCCAGCAAGATTTCTCGGTGCCTCAGAGTAGTGATTATCTTGCTCTGATTACACCAAAAGATAAGATTGCATATCCAATCGCTTTTAACCTTCAGCAAGTGGATGTTATGAAAATCCACACGAATGAGTTCGTTAATGTAATGTTGCTCTCTTCCTCTAAAGGAACGGTTAATGCAGAACCGAGTAGCTTTAAACATGTTAGTGGACTGACGGTTTCTCCCTTGTTAAGACATGTTAAAGTATTAACTGTTAATCATGATGATAAGAATAAATCTAAGATGTCAGTTGTTTTGGCGTTATCTCAGAAACAAATTGCTAAAACAATTATTGCTCAACGGATTGGTAAGCTTTATATCTTCCGTATCAACGCCTCAGGTACTTTTGCATACGGTGAACAAAGTAAAGTTACTGTACGAGATGTGATTCCGGGATATGTGGCAGTTAAAGAGTTGCGCGGTAAATCATTTTCTGTTGATAACGCAATTCAGGAGCGCTGACCCATGTTGAAAAGCATTTATCAGATTATTACTGGGGGCGCCTTTATCCTTCTATGGGGGCAGATGTCTTTTGCTGCTGTTTTAAACCTGGCTTCAGGCAGTGCACAGACACTGCACAGTCAGTCAATTATTGATACAGCCTTTGTCTCTGATCCAAGTATTGCCGATTACAGAGTCCTTGATGCGCATCGAGTTGTAGTGTTTGGCAAAAAAATCGGGGAAACAGCGTTTATTCTCTATGATAAGCAGGGGAAAACCTTGCTGAATGAACAGATCATTGTGAATAAAAGTATGACTGCAATAGAACAAAAAATAGCCATTTACTATCCTAAACTTCATATTAACGTTTCAAATATTGGGGAGCAGGTCGTATTAAGTGGCAATGTTCCTGATTTAAAAACCCGCGATGATATTTATCAGTTAGTGGGTACGCTATTAAAGAAAAAAGCAGACAAGCAGAAGAGTATATATTTACAAAATTCAAACTCGAGTTCTTCCAGTTCAAGTCAGTCTGGTAATTTATCAGCTAACTCTAATCAAAAGTACCCTCTGGATTATCTGTCACAAGAGCATTACAGCGGAATTATTGATAATTTAACAGTAAGTGGTGTTAAACAGGTCAACGTAAAACTCTCTGTTGCTGAGGTTTCAACAGCCTATATTGCTCAACTGGGTGTTAAATGGGGCTCTATGGTTGATGATACATTTAAAGGAAATGGTCAGTTTTTCAACTATATCAATCATGTCAGCGCCAGTAATATCGCAACGTTTATTTCAGCGTTGAATAATGACAGCGTAGGACAAATTCTGGCTGAGCCGAATCTTTCGGTAATTTCAGGTGAAACGGCTAGCTTTCTGGTTGGGGGAGAGTTACCGATTGTGACCGCATACGATAATTCTTATCAGGTGACTTATAAAGAATATGGTGTGAAGCTTAATCTGGCTGCTAAGGTGATGAGCGATCATAATATCCGGCTAACTCTTAGCCCTGAAGTCAGCACTGAAGATACCGAATATCAATCTACCTTACTGGATATTCCATCGTTTAAAACACGTAAAGCAACAACAACGGTTGAGTTAGGTGATGGGCAGAGTTTTGTTCTTGGCGGCTTATTGAGTAAAGAGGAGGAAGAATCACTTCAGAAAGTTCCATTTATTGGTGATATTCCTATTTTAGGGGCATTATTTCGCTATACCGAGACGACCCGGAGAAATACGGAATTAATTATCGTTGCTACAGTCAACCTTGTTCACCCTGTTTCGCCAACAGATATCAAATTACCAATGATGCAACGTACGTCTATATTAAATCGTTGGTTTGGAGTTCGACCAAATGTGAATGGGAATACCGATTCACAGACTAATGCGTTGCTATCTCAGGGAGGATTTAAACAATGATCCGTTATTTTTGGATAATTTTCCCGTTTGTGCTAGCTAGCTGTTCCTCCATGTCCTCTATGCGACCAATACAGGGTGCAGATATGACACTGACTCCCAGTGTGCAGCAGTGGGCATTCGATGCTCCCTTGAGTCATCGTGCCTGGAATAGTATTGTCCGGACATTGTCTCCATTCCTGAATAAATTGCGGGTTTATCCGATTGATATATATGCATCTGATGGCTTCTCAAAGCGAGCTCAGGCTATTAATGATTGGCTCATTGGCCAGGGGGTTCCTGCTAAAAATATAATAAGTCATGCGAGCAGACGTCCTGGTGTCACAATCCGTTATACTATCTATCATGTCAATATGAAGCAGTGCCCAGAGCAACATGTGTTATATCTCAATGGGGAACATCAACATTCAGTGTTGTGCGTAGTGGATTACATGCGCTGGAAGTCAATGGTGAATCCGCAACGGATGGTTGAAAAAGAGGATATGAACTAATGGCTGGGTTGGATCTCTCGGAATTATTACAAAAAAATCAATCGACAACCGAAGATGCGCCGATTAAAAGTATGCCAAACACTGTGGTGTTTTATCAGGGGGTTGAGTGTGCTGAATTAGTTGAAGAAGCTTTTCGGTTCGAAGGTTATGAAGTTCCGGATTTACAAGAAAACCGGGATAGCGTCATCGGGCAATATGTCGATGAAAATGACCCTGAGATTGTTCTGGTTGAGTTAAACCGTAGTGTGGATGTTGCGAAGGATGCTGAGCGAATCAGTCATATGTTGCCGAATCATGCTTCAGTGATCATCATCGGGCAAGAAGATGCTATATCGACGATTCGTAGTTTAAAGGCTCTGGGTTTTTATTATCTATTTTGGCCAGTGACAAAACAGGAATTGATTGATTTTGTTGTGGGGGTATCGGATAACCGTCAACGACAAAGGGGACCAGGACAAAATCGGAAAGCAAAGTATATTGGTGTTTACGGAGCGAAAGGTGGAGTTGGAACGTCTCTTTTGTGTTCAGAAATAGCCTATTTATTGGCCGATCAGAAAAGCGCAATGTGCCTGTTGGTTGATCATAATTACGATGGTGGCAATCTGGATGTAATGTTGGCTCGTGATGATTTGCAAAAAAATACATTACAGGCAGGCTCTATTGCAGCCTCTTTGGATACCCGGGCGGCTAAATCACTATTGAGTGAGATTACAGAAAGACTCAGTTTTTTATCACTTAATGCAGAACAGCGATCGCATGATGATATGCGGGATTTAACGGATAGTATCGTTGAATTAGTTGCGATAGATAGCAATTTTGTTGTTGAAGATTTATCAGCCAGCGTCGGCTTTGAGCGTCATCTGGATTGGATTGCGAAAAGATATGATAGTGTGATTGTGGTGGTTGAACCTTCTGTCTCTGCGGTTAGAGATGCAAGCCGGATCATTAGTGAAGTGAGAAAATACCGTAAGGAATTGGATCATCCTCTACGGTTATTGGTGGTGGTAAATCAGCGTGCACATGAAAGATATAATGCGGTCAGCAAGGGTGAAATTGAAAAATATTTAGGTGTTAAGATTGATGTCGTGATTCCATTTGTTCCTCAGTTAAATCAAATGAAACTGCACCAGCAGCATCTGTATCGTTCAAAAACTAAAGCGGCGCAGCCTTTAAAAAATTTAGTGAAATTGATCATGGGAGAACGCCTTTCAGGGAACACATCATGGCTCAGTTCATTACGTCAGTATATTGCATCGAAGCGATAATCGATTATGGCGATTGTTACAAAAGAAATTTATAAAAAACTCCGGCAGCGTATTTTTGATGTCATTGATGTCGATGCTTTGGCATCAATGACATCTGCGCAGCTTCAGGAACAATTAGGCCAGGCTGTTGATGTTTTGATTACTCAACAGCGGTTGCCTGTTCCACAGTTGGTTCGTAATGAATATGTCAATAATTTAAGAGATGAATTGACGGGATTGGGGCCGCTGCAACCTCTGATGGATGATGAATCGATTAACGATATTATGGTGAATGGGGCTGATCATATTTTTATTGAACGTAATGGGCTTGTCGAAAAATCGGATATTACGTTTGTTGATGAGCAACAGGTTTTAGATATTGCTAAGCGGATTGCTGCCCGGATTGGCCGGCGTGTTGATGAATCGGTTCCTATGTGTGATGCGCGGCTGGCGGATGGGAGCCGTGTCAATATTGTTGTGCCTCCTATTGCAATTGATGGAACATCCATCTCGATTCGTAAATTTAAGAAGCAAAAGTTGGGACTCGAAGATCTGACTGAAAATGACTCTATGAGCCCGGAAATGGCAAAATTGTTAGCGATTGCAGCGCGTTGCCGTTTAAATGTTTTAATTTCTGGGGGAACCGGGTCAGGGAAAACAACATTGTTGAATGCGTTATCTCATTATATTTCACCTAAAGAACGAATTGTGACAATTGAAGACGCGGCAGAGTTGCAATTGCAACAACCTCATGTTGTTCGTTTAGAGACGAGAACTGCTGGTATTGAAGGGTCAGGCGCGATTGGTCAGCGTCAGTTGGTTATCAATTCACTCAGGATGCGACCCGATCGGGTGATTGTCGGCGAGTGTCGTGGTGCTGAGGCTTTTGAGATGTTACAGGCAATGAATACCGGTCATGATGGTTCAATGACGACATTGCATGCCAATACCCCCCGAGATGCAATTACCAGGGTTGAAAGTATGGTCATGATGGCAACCTCTTCATTACCGCTGGAAGCTATTCGCAGGACGATTGTTAGCGCAATTGATTTAATTATTCAGATATCAAGGCTTCATGATGGGAGTCGTCGATTGATCAGTATCAGTGAAGTCGTTGGTTTGGAAGGTCAATCGGTCGTAATGGAGGAAATCTTCCATTTTCAGCCTGATTCGGTTCAACAAGAAGGTAAGGTTGTCGGTAATTATGTGACTTCAGGATTGATGCAGCGTTCTGTCTTAATGGAAAAAGCACGATTTTTTGGCTTGCAAGATGAACTTAATGCCGTCTTCAGGAGGTAACTAATGCAATTTTTGCTTTCATCAGGTTCAATTATACTCGGGCTATGGCTGTTATTCTTATTATTACGAAAAAGAAAGGAACGGTTAGATTTTTTCACTGATAAGAAACAGCACAAGAAAGCAGAAATTATTAATGAAAGTTTTATTGATATTAAGGCATTAGCTAATATACCGATTCATCGACGGATATATGTCTATTTGTATAGTAGTGTTTTGCCTTTAGGTAAAAAGGCCATACTCAGAGTTTTTATTTATTATTTTACATGGTTGTGTCTTGCCTCATTTTTGAGTCTTCGTATTCTTCATTTGGATATCGCTATAGGGCTGCTTTTATTCCTGCTAGTAGCAACGGTGATAGGATTAATGTGGTTGCATCGATTGGCTCGTCATCATTTTAATGTCGGATTTCCTGAAGCTTTAAACATGCTTTCCAGTGCAATTACTGCTGGTGATAGCTTAATGCATGCCATTATCTATGTAGGTAAAAAATTGGATAATGATGTCGGCCAGGAATTTAAACATATGGGAGAGCGACTGCAAATCGGAGAGTCTCCTGATGAAGTGTTAAAGCGAGCATGTCGCAGATTTCCATATCCTGAGTTTGTCTTCTTTACAATTACCTTGAGGGCAAACATTAACCGAGGAGGACAGCTTCGGGATATTATCCAGCGATTGAATCGGGTAATGTTTGAATCTAGGGCTCTTGAAAAAAAGAAAAAGGCTTTGACAGCTGAAGCCCGTATGTCCGCTAAAATCGTGGCAATTATTCCTTTTGGTGTAATTATAATGCTCCGGTTTCTGGCACCTGAAAATTTTGATTTTTTGTTGACTAACAGTCATGGACAACTATTGCTTTATTATGTCATTGTCAGTGAAGCGATCGGTATGGCCATTATGTATGCCTTTATGCGGGGGATCCGTTAATGGATTTACACCGTTGGGTTTTGATTGGATCGTTGGGTTTTCTATCACTTGTGTTGGCCATATTAGTGACTCTCATGGTTAAGGCCATGTCACGAGAACGCACACTTAAAAAATATATGGTTAAGCAGCAGACCGACAAAAAATTATGGCAAGAGCATCTTCGTCAGATAGCTGCACGTTTTGCTAAGTCAAAACAGGATGCGTTGATGCAAACGATGGTGGCAGCTGGATTCTATGATGAGCGTTACGCACTTTTTTATTACCCTGTTAAATATGGGGTATTTGCTCTGTTAACTATTGGATGTTGGTTGTTTAGATATGAACTTAATATTGAAGATACAGAACACCTTATATTGGTGATAGCTTCTTTATCGATTGTTTTGATTATTTTACCTGATGTTTACCTGAATTATCGAAAGAAAGAGTTAACACGGGAAATTTCACAGCAATTGCCATATTTGATTGATTTATTAGGCGTTTGTGTTCAAACCGGCATGACAATCGAATCGGCATTTCATTACCTGACAGTTGAAATGGCTGACTTTGATAAAAATATTGCTTTTATGCTTAAAAAGGTAAATGACCGTTCTAAACTTGTTGGTCTGGATGTAGCCCTTGAGGAATTACTTGAAAGAATTCCCAGTGCCGAGATGCATTCCTTTGTTCAGACTCTGGGTCAGAGTCTTCATTACGGGACATCTATCTATCAGGTCCTCAAAATATTGTCACAAGATATTCGAGAAATTCAGATGCTGTCACTAGAAGAGAAGGTCGGTAAATTATCAGCCAAGATGTCAGTTCCCTTGATTGTCTTTATTATGATTCCTGTTGCTGTTTTGGTTGCGGCTCCCGGGGTGATGAGGATTTTCTATCATGGTCTATAGAAATATATGTTGTGTCTGTATAGCCATACTTATTTTAGTTGGGTGTGCAACACAACCTAACCATGTCATTCAGGTTAATCATCAATTACGAATCGTCAATGCTAAACCTTTAACTGCAGCAGAAAAAGAGCAGTTGATGCAGAAAGCGAAAAATTATACAGGGCTTATTACACTTTATAAAAGGCAATTACGAGATAAAAAATCAAATTCTGTTCGTTTTAAACTTGCACATACTTATTATCTTTCCGGAGATTGTAATTCAGCATTATTTCAACTGAGATATTTGCGAAAGCACTCGCGCCCTGAGTCTCGTATTTATTATTTAAGTGCACAATGCTTATACCAGCAGGGCAAGTTAGCGCAGGCTCTGCGGCAAGTAAAACTTGCTATTGGTAGAGATCCTCAAATGGCTCAAGCATACAATTTATTGGGTATCATTAATGCGTATATGGATGATTTTATTTCTGCGCAAAGAGCGTTTAATCAAGCTCGGATATTAATGTATAGCGATGAAAAAGTATTGAATAATCTGGCTGTTATAGATATTTATCAACATCATTATCAAGCTGCTATAGATAAGCTGATGCCTCTTTATCGTAATGGTCAGGCTGGGCCTGAAATACGTGCCAATCTGCTTTTTGCCCTGGCAAAAAATCAACAGTTTGAATTATTTAAAGAAGTTCTTGGTCGTGGTCAGGCAGAACATGCAAAGTCAATATATCAACAATTGCAAACGCTTCATCAAAAAGGATTACAAAGTGATGAAAAGAGTGAATCGTAACTCTGGGGTCGTGAGTATAGAATTTGCAATGGGGTTTTTCTTTTTTATGTTGTTGTTTTTTGTTTGGGCTCAGATTGCTTATATGGGGTATGTGTCGGGGCTTATTGATTATACGTTGGCTAAGACGGCCCGAGATACCCGGGATAGCGTTCCGACAAAAGCAAATGAAGATAGTTATAAACAGCAATTTCTGCTTTTTCTAAAAGAAGATACCGGTATTTGGGGCAAGTTGGTTAACTATGATCAATTTTCAGTGAAAAGTTATTTCTATGGTAATGTGGCTGATTTAGCGGACAGTTGCAAAAAAGTTGAAGATAAGAAGCAGCAAAAAAACTGTTTGGAATTGACACAGGCTGCCAGCCAGGTTAATGCTCCTATTGCCGTTTATCAGGTTAGTTATCATTTTAGTCCTCTTTTTAAGTTGTTTTTAAGTGATCAAATCAGCTTAAAGCGTGAAGTTTTTGTGGTGCAAGAATATGAACGCAATAAATTTTACAACTAAATATCGTGGTAGTTTTACAATTGAGTTTGCAATTATTGCTGTATTTATGAGTGTAATTATTGTGTTTACGGCAGATATGGTTGTAAAGCAGTCCATTGAAGGCATGCTCGATCGAATGAGTTATTCAGCTGTGAGTGTTATTAAAGAAAGGACTCAGCTTTACAGCTCGGATAGTGATTCAGAGGTGATGACTGAACGGCAGGTTCAGGAGGTTGATAGCATTGTTAAGCAGTCACTTACCCGCACAATGGCAAATTTTGATACATCACGCTACGGTGCTTTTTATGAAGAGTATGTCTTTAGTGGAACAGGTAAAGGACAATATATTGATTTTAATGTAGGGAATAATGGAACCGATTGTCAGCCTGAAAAACGATTAACTTATCAGAATGCGCCGGATTTTTCGCCTGTTACGAATGAATCCAGAAGGGCTCCTGTTTTTCAGGTGACTTTATGTTATCAAACCAATAATTGGTTTGGTCGCCTGGCAGGTGGTGATTATCAATGGGTACGTTCTAATTCAATTATTTTGGGACGTTAGCATGAAGATAAAACATCAAAAAGGGGTCGCTGCAATTGCTTTTGTCATTATCTTTCCCATCTTTTTCGGTTTTTTTGCATTAACAATTGAAGGGACACGGTATTTGACCGACAGTGCACGCTTAAGTGATGTCGTAGAAAGTGCATCTCTGGCTGTAGCTGCTTCAGTCGACCATTCCAGCACGACAGAAGAAACGCTGGTACAAAATTATATTCATGCAACAGAACCGAATGCGACGGTGGACTCTACTGATATTAATGTTATTACACGCAGTTGTGAACAAGTGTATGGTTCTAAATGTGGTATTGCGGGCGTTTATGATAAAAATGGATTAAATTTTAATGAATACCGCGTGACCGTCAGTAGCCAGTTTAGCAGCTGGTTTCCAAAGAATACCGTAAGAATTGGGTTTGATAAAAATCAAACGTTAGTTAACACTGCCGTTGCCCGGAAATATCAACAGAATTTTGTTGATATTGCTTTCGTGACGGATATGTCAGGTTCGATGCTTGATGATTTTGGTGGACAACAAAAGGCAAAATATGCAGGAGTGATTGATATACTAACAGATATCATGAATGTTTTGACTAAATATAATAACCTGTCAAAAAATAACAGTGTTGATGGAAGTAGTTATAAAACTAATCATGTGGCGGTAGTTCCTTACAATGATGTGAACAAAGAGATTAGTGGTACAACTTTATCATATTATAATTATAGATATGGTGAGTCAGTAGTCAGAGGGCCGCTTTTAGCTCAGAAATTATCCCCAGTTTTTTCTATGAATGAACTAAATAATGATAATAAAAATATGCATCAGCATTATCCTGATGGTGTGCACACGCTAGGCTCGGCTATACCAGATAAACAAGATATTCAGAAATACTTGGGTTGGACTCTTGGTTCTTATCATGATTCTCGGTGGGGGATATATTATAGTTGGGACTATGATGATTGGTATCCAAATAGTTATTCTGGTATTAGTAGTGCTCAACAACAGCGTAATGGTAAAATAGAAAATTATATTGGCTGTAGTAATTATAATTCTAGTGGCTGGTCACAGGAGTGTAGTTATACTGGCTATTTTTATAATATCGGCTTGACTGATAATTTTCCATCAGTAGAGTCACAGATTGATAATTTTTTTCCTTCTGGGGCAACATCCTCAAGTCAGGGGATCATTCCCGCTGCAGAGATGCTATTGAATAAGAGTACAGATAATAAAAGCAATCTAATTATTGTGTTATCTGATGGTCAAGATACGGATGGTGGTTTAAGTCAATATTATTATAATAATGGATTATGTCAGTATTTGCGACGACAGTTTACCAGCAAAAATCAGTCTTTGAAAATTGCCGTTATTGGTTTTGATTATGATACCAGCCAGAATCCAGGACTTGCTGAATGTGCTGATTCAGGAAATATTTTCAATGCAGAGGATTATAATGCAATTTATTCAAAGATATTAGATTTGATTACTGAAGAAATTGGACATCTTTATTACAACGACTATAAAGTAACAACGAATTAAATGAGATGATATGAATAGAATAATGAAGTCATCCCTTCTTTTTGCAGGGTTATTGATGTGCCATATGGCCAGTGCCAATTGTGAATTACCCCATTCCATAACTTATCATATCGGGTTGTTGCAAGATGGATATCAGGTTAAATTGAACTCACAATCGATGGATGATTATTCAGAGTCTTGTCAGGCTGTTTATAATCATTCAGTGGTTTATTTTGCATTTGATCAGTCAAGATTAAATCTGCAAGCGAAGAGGGCGTTGAATCGTTTTTTAAAAAGCCAAAAAGAAAATTCAATAGAACTGCAAGTTACTGGGTATACAGATAGCATAGGTACTCGCTTATATAATAAGCACCTTGGGCTCGCCAGAGCAAAAGCAGTTGCTGCCTATCTTGAGAGTCGGGGAGTATTGAGAAGACATATCATTATCTCTTCTGAAGGTGAATTAAAACCAACCGCTTCCAATAAAACGTCGGGAGGGCGGGCTTCAAATCGCAGGGCTGTTCTTATTATTGACTGATAAGTTTCTTGGTTTGAGTAATCGTTAGATACAGCGTGCTGGTTTAGGTAACCCTGCTATTTTAGTGGCTTGTTTGGCGGGCCCTTTGGGAAATAATCGGTATAGATAGCGGCTGTTTCCTTTATCTGGACCATATTTTTTCCCCATGGCT